>NZ_JBMRCP010000010.1:0-18489 GCF_057350545.1 Pseudolysinimonas sp.
CTCCTGCTTCACCGTTCGACTTGCATGTGTTAAGCACGCCGCCAGCGTTCATCCTGAGCCAGGATCAAACTCTCCGTAAAGGTGTGGTAGCCGGCGACCGAAGTCACCGACAAAACCGTTGCCCAGCCCTTCGGAATAGAAGGGACTGTGCGAGTTGATCTGACTGAAAGGATCGTCTACTGACAATCCGTCAATCCAAAGGAATCTCTACGACTGAGCAAGCTCAGCCGTCGAGGTTGTTTGGCATTTGACATAGTGCACGCTGTTGAGTTCTCAAGGATCGGGCGCGCCAGAACCCCGCACGTTTCGGGTTGGGGTTCAGGGCAACTGCTCTAACCTACCAGCGAGGCGCCGCATGTCAAGTGACACGCCGATCGTTTCTGATCTCGCCCGCTGGGCTCCCCACTCTAGCTCGCCTTGCCGCGGTTGTCAGCACGAGACTGACATCGCGGAACTCGGCGTTCCTTCGTGGGGGTGGTCCCGCTTGAGGCCTGGCCTGCTCGAGCGGAGTGTTCTCGCTTCGGCTTCCAGCACCTTTGGGGTGACGAGTGATTACGTTACGTGGCGATCCGCGTTCTGCCAAATCGCGCTTGCATCCCGGGCGTGTCGCCCGTGTTTCCGGGCTTCTGGGAGAACGACGCGCCACCCGACGCCGGCCCGGTCAGGGCGTGACGCAGTAGGTCTCGTACCAGTTCGTGACGCCCGAGGAGCTCGCGGTCGCACTGATCACGCGCTCGTTCTCGGCCTCGTTGACGAGTCGGGACTGCTGGACGCCCTCGATCACTTGGCCACCCCGGTTTGCCAGCAGGTCGAGCCCCGTCCTCAGCCCGGCAGGCGAGACTGCGGCAAGGTCGGTCCATCGCGTCGTCCACGCCTCCATGAGGGTGAGTGACTCCGTGATCGTCGCACCGGGATCCGGCCAACCGAGCAGCGGCAGTTCGACCGTCTGCGGGTTCTCCGCCGCGGCTGCGCAGAACTCAGCGCTCGCGGCCGCGACCTGGTCGCGGGCCAGTTGTGTCTCGCGGATGTTCCACAGGGTCACCCCTCCGATGCCCGCGGCGATCGTGGAGATCACGGCGAGCACAATCGAGACGCGCCCGAGTCTGGTGAGCCAGCCACGTCGTCGCACGCCGCGAACCCCGTTGACGACGGCGAGCACGAGCCCGAGAGGTCCGCCGATGACGGCGAGGGCGAGACCGACCTTCTCGAAGGTCGTCGCGCGCGAGAGATCTTCGGGTGCCACCACGACGGGCCGGTCCGTGGGCAGCAGCGGCCCCGGAGGGCGACGCAACACCGGGGTCGGGCCTCCACGGAGGGCGGCCGGTTCGACCGTCCCCGGGCCGGCCTGGGCCGAGGAGGGCGTGCTCCTCGCGTACCCCGTGTCGGCGTCGACCTCAGGTTGAGGAACGGAGGGCTCGGCGACCGGGGGCTCCAGATCGACGGGTTCGAGGCCGAGTGCCGCGAACCCGCCGATCGGCGGCGACTCGGAGGGTGTTTGCGGTTCCGACAAGGGATGAGGGGGCGCGGCCGCCTGATGCTCCGCGGCCGGCTGCACATCCGAGTACGGCGAGGACGAGTCGACACCGGTCGAGTACTGCGCGGTCGGCGGGTAGTGCGCGGCCGACGGGTGCGCGAGTGTCGCAGGATCCGACCCCGGGTAGTGCAGGGCGGGCGCGGGCGGCGCAACCGGCGGGGGCTCTGTCGGCGGCGAGGAGTAGACCGGCGGTCCGGGCGCGGGTGCGGGCGGTGCGGCCGGCGCCGGCAGGTCGTACGTCGGTGACACGTACGTCGGCGGCACGTCCGCCGGGGGCAGGTAGGCGGGCGGGACGTAAGGCTGAGGCGCGGCGTAGGACTGGTGACCGTCGCCCGACGGAGCCGCGTACCGACCCCCCTCGGCGGGCCGCGGGTCAGGCGCCGCCGGTTCTCCGAAGGCCCCCGTGGGCGGCGCGACGTGCGGCTCTTCCGGCGCCGCGTAGGCGGGCGGCGTGTACGCCGGCGGGGTGTACGACGGTGGCGTGTACGCGGGCGGCGGGAACGCAGGCTGGGCGCCACCTGGCGACCCGAACGTCGGCGGTTCGGGCGTGAACGCGGGAGGCGGCGGAGCGGCGGGCGGCGGCGAGACGGGGATGCTCGGCTCCAGCCCCGGATAGGCCGGAGCGTCCGACACAGGAGACTCCGAGCCCACGGGTGGCGGGGTCGGAGAAGGGGCTGCTTCGGGCTCGCCGGGCGCGGCGCGGCGTCGACCCGGCTCGCCCGCCTGCGGGGTGATCCCGCCGAACAGCGAAGCCAGGCCGTCGCGCTCGTCGTCGTTCTGGAAACTCACGTCGCCCTCCCCCGCGAGCCTAAGCGACGCGACGCGGTCGGACGCTGTCGGCCTGCTGCGGATCCCGTGGGAACCCGGGGCGTCATCCTTCGATCACCCCGGCGAGCGTCTTCTTGCCGCGACGAAGCACCGCGAGACCGCCGGCGAGGAAGGCGCCGTCGATCGTCGCGTCCGGCGCCTCCACGCGCGTGTTGTTGAGGTAGACACCGCCCTGCTCGATCGCGCGACGCGACTCCCCCAGGCTCGAGGTGAGGCCGGCATCCACGAGCAGCTGTGCGACGGGCGCTCCGGGCGCCGCCGTCGCCCTCGGCAGTTCGGAGATCGCCGACCGCAGTGTGGCCTCGTCGAGCGCGCCGAGGTCGCCGTTGCCGAAGAGCGCCTCAGCGGCGGCGAAAGCCGCCTCCGTCGCCGCCGGGCCGTGCACGAGCGTCGTCACCTCGCGCGCGAGCACTCGCTGCGCCTCGCGCTTGAACGGCTCGGTCGCCACGGCCGCCTCGAGCCGCTCGAGCTCCGCACGCGGCAGGAACGTGAACACCTTCAGGCGCGCGATCACGTCGGCGTCGTCGGTGTTGAGCCAGAACTGGCTGAACGCGTAAGGCGACGTGAGCTCGGGGTCGAGCCAGACGGCGTTGCCCTCGCTCTTGCCGAACTTCGTGCCGTCGGAGTTCGTGATGAGCGGAGTGCCGATCGCGTGCACCGACGTCGCGGCCGCCTTGTGGATGAGGTCGACGCCGCTCGTGAGGTTGCCCCACTGGTCGCTCCCGCCGGTCTGCAGCACGCAGCCGTACTCGCGGTGCAGGTGGAGGTAGTCCATCCCCTGCAGCACCTGGTAGCTGAACTCGGTGTAGGAGATGCCCTCGTCGGACTCCAGGCGTCGGGCGACGATGTCCTTCTTGATCATCGTGCCGACGCGGAAGTACTTGCCGATGTCGCGCAGGAAGTCGATCGCCGAGAGCGGAGCGGTCCAGTCGAGGTTGTTCACCATCCGCGCCGCGTTCTCGCCCTCGAACGACAGGAACCGCTCGACCTGGCCACGCAGGCGGCCGACCCAGTCGGCGACGGTCTCGGGCGTGTTGAGGATGCGCTCCCCCGTCTGCCGCGGATCGCCGATGAGGCCCGTCGAGCCGCCGACGAGTCCCAGGGGCCGGTGGCCGGCGAGCTGGATGCGCCGCATGAGCAGGAGCTGCACGAGGTTGCCGAGGTGCAGGCTCGGCGCGGTCGGATCGAAGCCGCAGTAGAACACGATCGGAGGTCCGGCGAGGAGCTTCTTCAACTCCCCCGCGTCGGTCGAGACGTGCACGAGCCCCCGATAGACCAGCTCATCCCAGACGTCGTCGAAGGACGGGTCATTGGCGAGCACGGTTCCGGACACCGGGACAGATTACCCGCCTCTCGACCACGAGAACGCCGCACCCTAGGGTGACACCGTGCTTCCCCGGACCCTCCTCGCTCGCGCGGCCGCCACCGCCGCCGCCCTCGGCGTCGCGGCGGGCGTGATCCTCGCCGGTTCTGCGGCATCCGCCGCGCCGTCCGGCGTGGACGACTTCGAGTTCGAGTCGATGCACGTCGACTTCACCCTCGAGCGCGACGCCGACGGAACCTCGCGGCTGCGTGCCATCGAGACGATCGTCGCCCTGTTCCCCGACTTCGACCAGAACCGCGGGATCGTGCGCGACATCCCCTCCCTCGAGTGGTTCGGGGATGCCGAGACCGGGTTCGGGCGGATCGACCATCACGTCGACGTCGTCGGCGTCACGGATGGGAACGGCGATCCCGTGCCGTACGAGCGGTGGACCAGCACCGATTACGACGGCACCGAGTTCGTGTCGCTGGCGCTCGGCACCGACGAGTTCGTCTACGGCCGCACGATCTACGTCATCGAGTGGATCGCGCGTGACGTCGTGCTGCCCTTCGCCGACACCGGCGCCGACGAGCTGGTGTGGGATGTCAACGGCACCGGGTGGGCGCAGCCCTTCGGGTCGGTGACGGCCGACATCCATCTCGGCGACGATCTCGCCGCCTCGCTCACCGGCGGCACGGACTGCGCCTCGGGAGCCGCGGGCGACGACTCGCCGTGCCTCCTCACCCGCACCGAGGACGGGTTCCGGCTCGAGGCCGGTGCGCTGTCGGCGTACCAGAACGCGACGTTCGCGATCGGCTTCGAGCTCGGCACGTTCCGCGCTCCGGTGCCGCTCGAGCAGTCGTGGCCGTTCACGCGGCTGCCGTGGTTCCTCCTCGGCATCCTCGCGATCGCCACGGTGCTCATCGTCGTGTTCCGCCGCCTGCTGTGGAACCATCACCCGGGTCGGGGCATCATCATCCCCGAGTACGAGGGCCCGGACGAGCTCGGCGTCATGGCGGCGGCATCGCTCGTCGGGAACCGGAAGGCGGCGCTGCCGGCGCAACTCGTGGGCCTCGCGACAGAGGGCGTCGTGCGGCTCATCGAGGATCCGGAGGCCCCGGAGGACCGACGGTTCCAGCTCGAACTCGTCGAGCTCTCGAAGGCGCAGGGCCCCGACGACACCGCGGTGAAGAAGATCTTCGACAAGAAGCCCAAGGACGGCACGAAGCTGCTGCTCAACCGCAAGGACCGCAAGCTCGGCGACCGCATCGCGTCGCTCCAGTCGATCGCCGTCGGGCTGCTCGGCAACCGCGGCTACCTCAGGCAGGGCCCGAAGAGTCCGCTGCGACGGCTCATCTTCTGGCCGGGGTTCGCCGTTCTGCTCGCGAGCGTCGGCCTCATCGTCTATTGCGCGATCCGCAACGTCGGCAGCACGCTGCTGACCTGGCAGCTCATCGTCGCGATCGTCGGCTCGATCCTGGTCATGGGTTTCAGCGGCCGCCCGATCCGGCGCACCGAGAAGGGTGCCGCCGCGTACGACCAGCTGCTCGGGCTGCGCGACTACCTGCGGCTCGCCGAGGCCGACCGACTGCGGGTGCTGCAGAGTCCGGAGGGTACGGTGCGTGAGCGAATCGATCCGGACGATCCGGCGGCCGTCGTGCGGCTCTACGAGCGGCTCCTGCCCTGGGCGATCGTCTGGGGCGTCGAGGACGAGTGGGCGAAGGTGCTCGCCGACCGCTACGACGAGACCGTCCCGCCGTCGGACTACTTGAAGTTCAGCTCCGGACTCTCCGGCATCGCGACCCTCGGCACGTCGTACGCGGCGAGTTCGTTCTCGACGACGCCGACGGCCTCCTCCTCGTCGTCCGGTTCGGGAGGTGGGAGCTTCTCGGGGGGCTCCTCGGGCGGGAGTTTCTCCGGGGGTGGCGGCGGAGGCGGCGGAGGCGGCGGACGCTGATCCGCGTCGACGCCTGGATCTCGTCATTTCAAGCTTCCATCCTTGATTTATCAGATTAAAGCTTTTATCCTTGCGGGATGCTCGTCCTCACCGTCGACCAGATCGATAGCCGCCACGACGTCGACCGCGTCGAGACCGCCCTCCGCGACCTCATCGCCGCGCATGCGCAGGACTTCGCGGCCGCCCCCGAGCGCACCGCGGGTGACGAGTTCCAACTCGCCACCCGGGATGCCGCAGCCGCCCTCGAGATCACCTTCCGACTCGTGCGCGCCGGCGACTGGAGCGTCGGTCTGGGCGTCGGCGACCTCGACACCCCGCTCGGCCCGAGCGTCCGCGCGCTGAGCGGCAGCGCCTTCGTGCGGGCGCGAGAGGCCGTGACGGCCGCCAAGAAGCGCTCGGCGCGCTTCGCCCTCGTCGCCGATGTCGACGGCACCGCGCAGCTCGACCCGCTCGTGCGGCTCGTGCTCTTCCTGCGCGAGCGCCGCACCGACGAGGGCTGGGAGCTCGCCGATCTGCTCGAGGCCGAGCCCGAGCTCACCCTGACCGACGCCGGCGCCCGACTCGGGATCAGCGCACAGGCGGCGAGTCAGCGCGCTCAGACGGCCGGCATCCGCCTGGATCGCGAGGCGCGCGAGGCGATCACCACGCTCCTCGCCGACCTGGATGCGAGGATCGGGGGATGATCCCGATCCAGGCCCTCACCGGAACCGTCAGCTGGGCGGGTGCCCTCGTCGTCGTCCTCGCCGCCGTCGGCATCTCGGTGATCGCGATCCGCTTCCGGCAACCCGTGCTCGCGCTGTTCGGCCTGCTGCCGGTCGGCCTCGGCATCCTCGCCCTCGTGCTCGGTGTCGAGCTTCCCGAGCCCCCCGTGATCCCCGCGCTCGTCGCCCTCGGCCTCGCCGCCCTCGGCGTCATCGGCGGGAACCCGCTCGCCGTGTGGGTGCTGCAGCGCGCCTCCAAGGGCGACGTCGCGGGCGGCGACCACGGAGGCATCCTCGTGCCCGAGGCCACCGCCACGGGCGCCCGGAGCGCGACGAAGAAGCGCGAGGTGCTGCGCGGCGGCACCTGGATCGGCTACCTCGAGCGCGTCGCGATCGTCGGCGCGATCGCGGTCGGACGATTCGAGATCGTCGCGGCCGTCATCGCCATCAAGGGCCTCGGTCGATTCTCCGAGCTCGACACCCCCGAGACGCGCGAGCGATTCATCATCGGCACCCTCGTGAGCATGATCTGGGCGGGCGTGTGCGGCGCCCTCATCGTGCTCTCCGGAATGATCTAGACACGCCTCCGCGGCACCGCCGCCTTGTACGGAGACACGGTCGGGTCGCCCGGCAGCCAGAACCGCCACGGATAGTCGGCGGAACCGCCGGGGCCGGAGACGCCCGTGCGCGGACCGGTCGCGAACGGCGGCGCGGAATGGCGCGGCAACTCGAGCCGGAACTCCTCGCCGCCCGCTCCCGAACCCAGCCGCGCACCGTCGTCGGTGAGCGCGATGCCGAGGGCGACCGTGAGTCGCGCGGGGCCCCGGGCGAGGTCGGCATCCGTCTTCGACGTCACGCGCCGCGCTCGTGCGGCGTCGAGACCCGACACGATCTCCCCCGCACGCAACAGCACCCCCGTCGGCTCCCCCTCGACGCCGCACACGATGTTCGCGCACGTGTGCATCCCGTAGGTGAAGTAGACGTAGAGGTGCCCGGCGGGGCCGAACATCGTCGCGTTGCGCCGGGTCCGCCCACGGAACGCGTGCGAGCCCGGGTCGTGCTCGCCCAGGTACGCCTCGACCTCGGTGAGACGCACGCTCGCCCCACGACCGTGCAGCACCGCCCCGAGCAGGAGCGGCGCGACCTCGACCGAGGGACGGCTGAGGGCCTCGAGCAGCGAGCTCAGGACGCCGCCCCCGGCGTCAGCGCGCGCACGGCGGCGGTGAGCGCCGCGAGCTGCTCGGCGACGCGCTCGGGCGCCGTGCCGCCGACGCCGGAGCGCGAGGCGATCGACCCGTCGACCGTGAGCACGGCGCGCACCTCGGACGTGAGTCGCGGATCGATCGCGGCGTAGTCGTCGTCGGAGGGCTCATGCAGTTCGAGGCCGCGCTCCTCGCACAGCCGCACGAGCGCGCCGGCGATCTCGTGCGCCTCGCGGAACGGCACGCCCTGCCGCACGAGGTGGTCGGCGACGTCGGTCGCGAGCGAGAAGCCCTGCGGGGCGAGCTCGCGCATCCGGTCGGTGTCGAAGGTCAAGGTCTCGACCATGCCGGCGAATGCGGGCAGCACGACCTCGAGCGTCGCCACCGAGTCGAAGACCGGCTCCTTGTCCTCCTGCAGGTCGCGGTTGTAGGCGAGCGGGAGGCCCTTGAGCGTCGTCAGCAGGCCCGTGAGATTGCCGACGAGCCGCCCCGCCTTGCCGCGCGCGAGCTCCGCGATGTCGGGATTCTTCTTCTGCGGCATGATGCTCGAGCCTGTCGAGTAGGCGTCGTCGAGTCGCGCGAACCCGAACTCGCGCGTCGTCCAGAGGATGACGTCCTCGGCGAAGCGGGAGAGGTCGACGCCGATCTGCGCGGCGATGTAGGCGAACTCGGCCACGACATCCCGGGCGCTCGTCGCGTCGATCGAGTTGGGCAGCGGATCACCGAGCCCCAGCTCGCGCGCGACGAGGGCGGGGTCGAGCCCGAGGGCTCCCCCGGCCAGCGCACCGGCGCCGTAGGGCGACCCCTGCGCGCGCACCCGCCAGTCACGCAGGCGCTCGAGATCGCGTACGAGCGGCCAGGCGTGGGCGAGCAGGTGGTGGGCGAGCAGGATCGGCTGCGCGTGCTGCAGGTGGGTGCGGCCCGGCATGACGGCATCCGGATGCGCGGACGCCGCCCCCGCGATCGCGTCGATGAGCCGCACGACGTCGCGGGCGATCACGGCGGCGTGGTCGAGCAGGAACAGCCGGATGAGCGTGGCGATCTGGTCGTTGCGGCTGCGGCCGGCGCGCAGCTTGCCGCCGAGCTCCGGCCCGACGACACCCACGAGCGCGGCCTCGAGCGCGCCATGGACGTCCTCGTCGTCGGGAGTGGCGATGAGCTCACCGGAGTCGAGGCGTCGCGCGAGCTCCTCGAGCCCGTCGTGCATCGCCTGCTCCTCGGCGGCGGTCAGGTGGCCGGCCGCGGCGAGCGCCTTCGCGTGCGCGTGGGACCCCGCGAGGTCGTAGTGCGCGAGCGCCCAGTCGAACTGCGTCGAGCGGCTCAGCGCGGCGAGTTCGGGGGCGGGCCCGCCCGCGAAGCGTGCTCCCCAGAGCTTGGCCATGGTGTTCCTTCGTTGTTCTCGGTTACTCAGCGTAGGGGTGGATAGGGTTGCCACATGTCCGAGCCGAACTCAACGTCCGACCAGATCCCGCCGGTTCCCCCGGCCCCGTCGTTCACGTACGGCAGCCCCGAGCAGCCTGCGGCTCCCGCCGCGCCCCCCGCTCCCGCGGCGCCTGAGGCTGCTCCCGCCGCGCCGGAGGCGCCTCCCGCCTACGGCGAGCGCGTCCCCGGCTACGTGCCGCCCGTCCCGCCGCCGGCCCCCGGGTACGCCGCGCCCCAGGCCCCGGGCTACCCTCAGCCGGTCTACGGGCAACCGGGATACGGTGCGGTCGGCTACGGCATGCCCCCGGCCCCGCGTCGCCGCACGTGGGACGTGGTGCTCACGATCATCCTGTTCGTGATGGGCCTCTTCGGCATGATCGCCGGCCTGTTCTACGCGTGGATCTTCGCGAACCCGGCGCTCTTCGCCGAGGCGATGGCGCAGCAGGGCATGGCGCTCGGCGTCGACACGCGCGGCGCCGCGGCGATCATCGGCATCAGTCATCCCGTGCTCTACCTCCTCGGCCTCGGCATCGGCATCCTGCTTCTCGTCAAGAACAAGATCGCGTTCTGGGTGCCGCTCACCGCCGGGGTGATCGCGACGATCGTCTTCTGGGGCACGTTCGTGGCCATCGTGATGAGCGACCCCGGCTTCCTCAACTCCGTCTACTGACGCCTCGGGGGTCGCCGGGGTCACCCGGCGCTCCTCCCGAGCAGCCACACCAGCAGCGCCTTCTGGGCGTGCAGCCGGTTCTCGGCCTCGTCCCAGATGACGCTCTGCGGTCCGTCGATGACGGAGGCGGCGACCTCGTAGCCGCGGTCGGCGGGCAGGCAGTGCAGGAAGATCGCGTCGGGCTTCGCCAGCGTCATGAGCTCTGGCGTCACCTGGTAGGCGCCGAAGGTCGCGACGCGATGCGCCTTCTCCTCCTCCTTGCCCACCGACACCCAGGTGTCGGTCACCACGACGTCGGCGCCCGCCACCGCCTCGTTCGGATCGGTGAAGATCGTCACCGAGCCTCCCGTCTCGGACGCACGCCGGTCGCCGTCGGCGAGCACGGCATCCGACGGGCTGAACTCCGCAGGTGCGGCCACGCGCACATGCATGCCCGCGGTCGCGCAGGCGAGCACGTAGCTCTGACCCATGTTGCTCGCGCCGTCGCCGAGGAACGTCACCGTGAGGCTCGCGAGTTGCCCCTTGTGCTCCCGGATGGTGAGCAGGTCGGCGAGGAGCTGGCACGGGTGGAAGTCGTCGGAGAGCGCGTTGACGACCGGGACGGTCGTGCTCTGCGCCATCCGCTCGAGCCCCGACTGCGCGTAGGTGCGCCAGACGATCGCCGCGACCTGCCGCTCGAGCACGCGCGCCGTGTCCTCCGGTGTCTCCTTGCCGCCGAGCTGGCTGCTCGCCGTCTGGATGATGAGCGGCGAGCCGCCGAGATCGGCGATGCCGACGGCGAACGAGACACGGGTGCGGGTCGACGACTTGTCGAAGATCACGGCGACGGTCTGCGGACCCTCGAGCGGCTTCTCGAGCCACCTGTCGGCCTTGAGCCGTTCGGCGAGGTCGAGCACGTCGGTCTGTTCAGCCTGCGTGAGGTCGTCGTCGCGGAGGAAGTGGCGGGTCATGCGGGCAGCCTTTCGAGGGCGGTCGAGAACAGGTCGAGGAAGTGGTCGACGTCGCGGTCGTCGATGGTCAGGGGCGGGGCGAGGCGCAGGCGGTCGTCGGCCGCGGCGTTGACGATGAGACCGCCGTCGAACGCCGCCGTCGCGACCGCCTTCGCCCAGGGTCCGGCGAGACCGATGCCGACGAGCAGACCGCGGCCGGAGACGTCGGTGATCGCCGGATGGTTCAGGGCGAGGATGCCGGCGCGCAGCCGCTCCCCCAGCGCCCGGGCGTTCTCTACGAGGCCCGCCCGCTCGATCTCGCCGAGCACGGCGTTCGACGTCGCCGTCGCGAGCGGATTGCCGCCGAACGTCGTGCCGTGATCCCCGGGTCGCAGCAGGTGCCTCGCCTCGCCGAACGCGACGAGCGCGCCGATCGGGAACCCGCCGCCGATGCCCTTCGCGAGCGCGACGAGGTCGGGCGTCGTCCCCGCGGGGAGTTCACCGGGATGCTGGAACGCGAACCAGTCGCCCGTGCGGCCGGCACCCGTCTGGATCTCGTCGAGGACGAGCAGCGCGCCGTGCTGGGCGGTGAGCTCGCGCGCGCGGGCGAGATAGCCCGCGGGAAGGTCGAGCACGCCCGCCTCGCCCTTGATCGGCTCGAGCACGAGCGCGGCGACGTCGGGACCCATCGCCGCCTCGAGCGCCTCGATCGTCGTCGGCAGGAACTCGGGTCCGGAGAGCAACGGTTCGAACGGCTCGCGCAGCGCGGGTTTGCCGGTGATCGACAGCGCGCCCAGCGTGCGGCCGTGGAACGACTTCTCGAGCGACAGGATGCGCGGCCGTCCGGTGCGGCGGGCGACCTTGACGGCGGCCTCCATCACCTCGGTGCCCGAGTTGCCGAAGAACACCGCGTCGCCGCCCGTGAGGCGCTTCAGGCGCTCGGCGAGCTCGAGCTGCGGCTCGGACGCGAAGTAGTTGGAGACGTGCGCGAGCGTCGCGGCCTGGCGGCTCACGGCCTCCACGAAGACGGGATGCGCGTGGCCGAGCGCGTTGACGGCGATCCCGGCGAGGAAGTCGAGGTACTCCGTCCCGTCGGCATCCCACACCCGCGCGCCCTCGCCGCGGGTCAGCACCGCGAGCGGGGTCGGGGCGTAGGAGAACATCGCATCGCGGAAGCGGGCCTCGACACGCGCCGTCGGCGCTACTCGGCCACCGAAGTCGCTCATGCCACGACCTCCGTGCCGATGCCGGCGTCCGTGAAGATCTCGAGCAGCACCGAGTGCGGGCGACGGCCGTCGATGATCGCGGCCTTCGGCACGCCGCCCGCGACGGCTTCGAGGCACGCCGTCATCTTCGGGATCATCCCGCTCTCCAGCTTCGGCAGGAGTGCCGTCAGCTCGGGCACGGTGATGTGCGACACGAGCGAGTCGCGGTTCGGCCAGTCGGCGTAGAGCCCCGCGACGTCGGTGAGCACGACGAGCTTCTCGGCGCCGAGCGCGACCGCGAGGGAGGCCGCGGCCGAGTCGGCGTTGACGTTGAGCGACTGCCCCGGCACGTCGAGGTCGGGCGCGATCGACGACACCACGGGGATGCGTCCGGCCGCGAGTTCGGCGAGCACCGCGGCGGGGTCGACCTGTACGACGTCGCCGACCAGGCCGATGTCGACGGTCTCGCCGTCGACGACCGCACCCCGGCGACGTCCGCCGAACAGCCCGGCGTCCTCCCCCGAGATCGCCGACGCGAGCGGACCGTGCTCGTTGACGAGCGTCACGAGCTCGCGGCTCACCTGACCGGTGAGCACCATCCGCACGACCTCCATCGCCTCGGGTGTCGTCACGCGGTAGCCGCCGCGGAACTCGCTCGGGATGCCGAGCCGGTCGAGCATCGCGGTGATCTGCGGGCCGCCGCCGTGCACGACGACCGGCTTCAGGCCGACGTAGCGGAGATAGACCATGTCCTCGGCGAAGGCGCGCTGCAGCTCGGAGCTGACCATCGCGTTGCCGCCGAACTTGACGACGACGATCTTGCCCGAGAAGCGCTTGAGCCAGCCGAGCGACTCGATGAGGGTGCCGGCCTTGATCTCCGCGCCGAGCGCCCGCTCGTCCGCGTCCAGCTGCTGCTCCGGCGTCATGAGCTGTACGCCGAGTTCTCGTGCACGTAGTCGTGCGTGAGGTCGTTCGTGTAGATCGTGGCGCGCTCCGAGCCGGCCTTGAGATCGATGAGCAGGTGCATCGACCTCGGCGTCAGGTCGACCTCCTCGCGCGGACGGTCGGGTCCGCCGTTCGAGCACACCCGCACGCCGTTCATCGAGACGTCGACCGCGTACGGATCGAACTCGGCTGACGTCGTGCCGATCGCGGCGAGCACGCGACCCCAGTTGGGGTCGTTGCCGAACACCGCGGCCTTGAAGAGGTTGTTGCGGGCCACCGAACGCCCCACCTCGACGGCGTCGTCCTCCGTCACGGCATTCACGACCTCGATCGTGATGTCGTGACTCGCGCCCTCGGCGTCGGACTGCAGCTGGACGGCGAGGTTCGTGCAGATGTCGATGAGCGTCCACTGGAACCGCTCGAGATCGGGCCGGATGCCCGACGCGCCGCTCGCGAGGAGGGTGACCTGGTCGTTCGTCGACATGCAGCCGTCGGAGTCGAGCCGATCGAAGCTCACCCGGGTCGCCGCGCGCAGCATCCGATCGAGCTCGTCGGAGTCGAGCACCGCGTCGGTCGTGAGCACGACGAGCATCGTCGCGAGACCGGGCGCGAGCATCCCCGCCCCCTTCGCCATGCCGCCGATCGTCCAACCGTCCTCGCCCTGGGTCGAGATCTTGGAGTGCGAGTCGGTCGTGATGATCGCGTCGGCGGCGGCGAGCCCGCCGTCGGCCGAGAGCGCGGCGGCAGCCGTCGCGATACCGGGAAGGAGTTTCGTGCGGTCGAGCTGCTGGCCGATGAGCCCCGTCGAGCAGACGAGCACGTCGCCCGGGCTCACCCCGAGGGCATTCCCGACCGCCTCGGCCGTGAGGTGCGTCGTCTGGAAGCCCTCGGCGCCGGTGAAGCAGTTCGCACCGCCCGAGTTGAGCACGATCGCGCTCACGGTGCCGTCGGCGATGACCTGCTGCGACCAGAGGATCGGGTTCGCCTTCGCGCGGTTGCTCGTGAAGACGGCCGCGGCGTTCTGCAACGGGCCGCGATTCACGACGAGGGCGAGGTCGGGGTTGCCGGACGACTTGAGTCCGATCGGGATGCCGGCGGCCTCGAAGCCGGCGGGGGCGGTGACGGTCACGGGGCGACTCCGTTCACGGGGAGGCCGAGCGCTTCGGGCAGCCCGAGCGCGAGGTTGGCGGACTGGATCGCGGCACCGGCGGTGCCCTTGACGAGGTTGTCGAGCGCGCTCACCACGACCACGCGCCCCGCGCGCTCGTCGATCGTCAGGCCCATCACGCACGTGTTCGCGCCCGTCGTGTCGGCGACCCGCGGGAACGCGCCCGGCGGCAGCACGCGCACGAAGGTCTCGTCGGCGTAGGCCGTCTCCCACGCCGCCCGTACCGCCGCCGCGCTGCCGGTGAGCTTGGCGGTGGAGGTCGCGAGGATGCCGCGCGCCATCGGCACGAGCACAGGCGTGAACGAGATGGTCGGGTTCACGGCGCCCGCCGCGGTGAGGTTCTGCACGATCTCCGGATTGTGCCGGTGACCGCCGCCGACACCGTACGCCGATGCGCTGCCGAGCATCTCGGCGGCGAGCAGGTCGGTGCGCAGACTCTTGCCCGCGCCGGACGGCCCGACCGCGAGCACGCTCACGAGGTCGTCGGGCGCGATGACCCCCGCCGCGATACCCGGGGCGAGGGCGAGGGTGATCGCGGTGACGTTGCAACCGGGAACGGCGATCCGGCGCGCGCCCACGAGGTTCTCGCGCTGGCGCCCGCCGTCCCCGATCAGCAGCTCCGGCATCCCGTACGTCCAGGCGCCGAAGTACTCGCCGCCGTACCAGGTCGCCCAGGCGTCGGGATCGGTGAGCCGGTGGTCGGCACCGCAGTCGACGACGAGCACGTCGTCGGGCAGCTCGGCCGTGATCGCGCCCGAGGCGCCGTGCGGCAGCGCGAGGAACACGACGTCGTGACCGGCGAGCACCGCCGGGGTGGTCTCCTGCAGCACGAGGTGCCCGAGCGAGATGAGGTGAGGATGCACGGAGGCGAGCGGCTGCCCGGCGTTCGAGTGCGCCGTGACGGTCGCGATCTCGAACTCGGGGTGGGCGGAGAGCAGCCGCAGCAGCTCGCCGCCCGCGTAGCCGCTGGCTCCGGCGATGGCGACGGAGAGAGACATGGAGGGGGCCTTCAGTTCGACGGGACGTGGACTCGAAGCCGGCGACGTCGCGCGAACCTGAGGGCTCAGCGGTGCGACGTCGCCTGAAGTCGGCGCGCGCGGCGGAGCGGACGGAGCGAGAGGCTCCGCATGTCGTTCCGCGTCAGGTCCACGATCCGACCCTACTGGGTGCGGCATCCGCGCGGCTAATCTGAGTGTTGATCGGGGGCTCGTCGTGGGCGCCCTGGAAGAAGAGAGAACTCATGGCTGACCTCAACGACCTGATGAAGCAGATTCCCGTCGGCGATATCGCCGAGCAGCTCGGCATCGACGAGGCGACGGCCGAGGCCGCCGTGCAACAGGTCGTTCCCGGCCTCGTCGCCGGCCTCGCGGCCAACGCGAAGGACGACAAGGGCGCCGCGTCGCTCACCAAGGCCGTCAGCCACGACCGCGGAGGGCTCAAGAAGAGCGTCAAGGACGTCGACGTCGAGGACGGCAAGAAGATCGTCAAGAACGTCTACGGAGACAAGCAGGATGCGGTCGCGAGCAAGCTCGCCGCGTCGGCCTCGAAGGCGTCGTCGGCCGGCGACGTGACGCAGGACATCATCAAGCAGATCCTCCCGATCGTCGCGCCGATCGTGCTCGCCTGGATCGCGAACCAGTTCCTCGGCAAGAAGGAGGAGGCCCAGGAGGAGAGCTCCTCGGGCGGTGGCATCGGCGACCTGCTCGGCGGTCTGCTCGGCGGCGGCTCCTCGTCGTCCGGTGGTGGCGGCGACATGCTCGGCGACCTGCTCGGCGGACTCCTCGGCGGCGGCAAGAAGTAACCCCCCCCCCCCCTCGACCTCACCTCGCGCTTGGCTCCAGCTGGGCGCGGTCAGGCCCCCCTCCAGCTGGGTCCCGCTGCGCACGGCTGGAGCCAGGCGCTTTTCGAGAGGTCAGTCGCGCAGCGTCGCGCCGAGGCGTGAGGCGGCCAGAGCGAGGCCGGCGAGCTTGGCCTCGGTCGCCTCCGCGGCGGTCAGGGTGCGGTCGGGCGCGCGGAAACGGAGCGCGAACGTGAGGGATTTCGAGCCCTCGGGCACCCCTGCACCGCGGTAGTCGTCGACGAGTCGCGCATCCTCCAGCAGCTCACCGGCGCCCTCGACCACCGCATCACGAACCGCGGCGGCGGGGATGTCGGCGGTGACGACGAGTGAGAGATCCTGCGTCGCCGCGGGCAGCGTGCCGATCGGACGGGCGGCGATCTCGGTCGCGCCGAGTGCGAGCAGCGCGTCGAGGTCGAGCTCGGCGACCGCGACGACGCCCGGGAGGTCGTGCTCACGCGCGAACGACGGACGCAACTCCCCCGCGACGCCGACGACCGTGTCGCCCACGACGAGCGACGCCGTACGGCCCGGGTGCAGCACGGGGTGCGACCCGACGACCGGGCGGATGTCGGCCGCGAGCGCCAGGCCGACCGAAGCCACGGCGTCGAGCGCGTCCGCGATCCCCGACGGGATGGCGGCGAACCCCGGCTGCTTCGGCGCAGCGTCGCCGAGCACGAGCACCGCGACGCGCTGCGGCTGGGGCGGCAGCCCCGCGGTGAGGCCCGCGAGCACGTCGGGCGCGAGCTCGACGCCTCCGGGCGGGATGTCGGCGGTGCCGTAGGACGCTTCGGGCTCGGGGCGGTAGACCGTTCCGATCTCGAAGAGCGCGAGGTCGGTGAGCCCGCGCGCGAGATTGCGACGCGCGGTGTCGACGAGCCCGGGCAGGAGCGAGCGCCGCAGGAACGGCTCGCGCGGGTCGAGCGCATTCGCGAGTTCGAGCGCGGGTGCGCCCGGCTCGAACGCCTCGATCGTCGCGGCCGACTGGAACGGGTAGGCGAGCACCTCGGTGAGCCCCGAGGCCGCCAGCGTGTGGGCGAGACGGCGGCGGGCGGCCTGCTCCCGCGACCAACCGCGTCCGGGAGGTGCCGTCGGGAGCTCGGACGGCACGCGGTCGTAGCCGGTGATGCGCGCGACCTCCTCGACAAGCGAGGGAGCATCCACGAGGTCGGGACGCCACGTCGGCGGCGTGACGTTCCAGCCGTCCTTGCCCTGCTCGAGCGTCGCGCCGATGAGCTCGAGCGCGTCGCGCACCTCGTCGGCGGTGTAGGCGACCCCGATGAGCTTCTCGGCGGCGTGCACGTGCAGAGCGATCGGCTCGCGGGCATCCGGAGCGGTCAGCACCGTGCCGAGCGGGTCGATCGTGCCGCCCGCGAGCTGCACGAGCAGGTCGGCGACGCGCTGCGCCGCGATCGGGCCGAGCGTCGGGTCGACGCCGCGTTCGAACCGCTTGGAGGCTTCGCTCCAGAGCTTGTGGCGACGGGCCGTACGGGCGATCGTCACGGGGTCGAAGTGCGCCGCCTCGATCAGGATGTCGGCCGTCGCGTCCGAGACCTCGGTCGAGGCGCCGCCCATGACGCCGGCGAGGCCGATCGGCCCGGAGTCATCCGTGATCAGCAGGTCGTCGACGTCGAGCTTGCGCACCTGGTCGTCGAGGGTGGTCAGGGTCTCCCCCGCTGTCGCCCGGCGCACGACGATGCCGCCCGCGACCTTGCCGAGGTCGTACGTGTGCGTCGGCTGGCCGAGCTCGAGCATCACGTAGTTGCTGATGTCGACCGGCAGCGAGATCGAGCGGATGCCGGCGAGCTTGAGGCGCGCGACCATCCCCGAGGGTGTCGGCCGGGTCGCGTCGACGCCGCGCACGACGCGGGCGGCGAAGGCGTCGCAGCCGACGCGGCCCCGGATCGGGGCGTCGTCGTCGACACGCACGTCGTAGCCGGACGCTGAGCCGATCGTCACGTCGAGCGCCGGGTCGCTGAAGCGCGCGCCCGTCGAGTGCGAGTACTCGCGCGCGACGCCGCGCACCGAGAGCGCGTAGCCGCGGTCGGGCGTGACGTTGATCTCCACGGCGGCGTCGTCGAGGCCGAGGAGCGCGATCGCATCCTCCCCCGGCTCGGCCGTGAGGCCGCGCTCGTGCAGGCGCAGGATGCCGCCGTGCTCGTCGCCGAGACCGAGCTCGCGCTCGGAGGCGATCATGCCGTCGGACACGTGGCCGTAGGTCTTGCGCGCCGAGATCGGGAACGGCCCGGGCAGCACGGCGCCGGGCAGCGACACGGGGACGAGGTCGCCGACCTCGAAGTTGTGGGCGCCGCAGACGATGCCGCGCGGCTCGGGCTCACCGACATCCACCTGCACCCAGCGGATCGTCTTGCCGTTGCTCTGCGGCTCGTCGACGAAGGAGAGGATGCGGCCGACGACGACGGGGCCCTGCACGCCGAAGCCGTGCACGTCCTCCTCCTCGAAGCCCACCTTCACGAGTGCCGCGTGGAGGTGCTCGAGGGTCACATCCTCGGGGAGGTCGACCCAGTCGCCGAGCCAGCTGATCGGAACCCGCACGTCAGACCACCATTCCGAACTGCTGCGAGAAGCGCACGTCGCCCTCGACCATGTCGCGCATGTCGTTCATGTCGTTGCGGAACTGCAGGGTGCGCTCGATGCCCATGCCGAACGCGAAGCCCTGGTACTCGGCCGGGTCGACCCCGGCGCTGCGCAGCACGTTGGGATTCACCATCCCGCAGCCGCCCCACTCGACCCAGCGCGCGCCGCCCTTCGCGTTCGGCTGCCAGAC
>NZ_JBMRCP010000061.1:0-4355 GCF_057350545.1 Pseudolysinimonas sp.
GCCGAGGCGGCCTGGCCGAGCACGACCGTCTGGATCTGCGGACGGATGTACTGCATCGTGTCGTAGATCGCCGTCATGGCCGTGAACGAGCCGCCGGGGCTGTTGATGTACATGACGATGTCGCGGTCGGGGTCCATCGACTCGAGCACGAGCAGCTGGGCCATGACGTCATCCGCCGAGGCGTCGTCGACCTGCACGCCGAGGAAGATGATGCGGTCTTCGAAGAGCTTCGCGTACGGGTCCTGGCGCTTGAAGCCGTAGGCCGTGCGCTCCTCGAAGCTCGGGAGGATGTAGCGGCTCTCCGGAAGGTTGCCGGCGGCGCGGAACGTGGGGGTGTCCATCTGAAGGGGCGTCCTTACTTGGTGCCGCCGCCGCCGATGACATCGGCAGCGGATTCGCGGATGTGGTCGACGAAGCCGTAGTCGAGCGCCTCTTGGGCGGTGAACCAGCGGTCGCGGTCGCCGTCGGCGTTGACCTGCTCGACGGACTTGCCGGTCTGCGCCGCGGTGATCTCGGCGAGACGCTTCTTCATGTCGTTGATGAGCGCCGCCTGCGTCTGGATGTCGGACGAGGTGCCGCCGAACCCACCGTGCGGCTGGTGCAGCAGCACGCGCGCGTTGGGCGTGATGTAGCGCTTGCCCTTCGTGCCGGCGGTGAGCAGCAGCTGACCCATCGAGGCCGCCATGCCGATGCCGACCGTGACGATGTCGTTGGGCACGAACTGCATGGTGTCGTAGATCGCCATGCCCGCCGTGATCGAGCCGCCGGGGCTGTTGACGTACAGGAAGATGTCCTTGTCCGCGTCTTCGGCGGCGAGGAGCAGGAGCTTCGCGGCGATCTCGTTCGCGTTCTCGTCGCGCACCTCCGACCCGAGCCAGATGATGCGGTCCTTCAGCAGTCGGTCGAAGACGCTCGGCGTGAATGCCGGTTCGGCCATGTCGGGAACTCCGTCTCTCTTGATTCCGAGGTCGAATCTACTTGGCCCCCGTGACCCCCCGTGGCCCTGTTCGCCGTGGGCAGATACGTGTCGCGACGTAGGGTCGCACCATGGACGACTGGAAGGCGCGCGTCGCCGCGACGTGGGCGGATGCCGGCACGCTCGGCGAACAGGAGGTCGAGTCCGCGATCGAGTCGCTCGTCGCCGAGCGACCGGCCGACGACCCGCTCGCGCTGTACGAGCTCGCGGGGGTTCGCGACTATGTCGGGCGCGAGGCGGAGGCGGAGCCGCTCTACCGCCGGGCCCTCGACCTCGGGTTGTCCGACGACGATCGCCCGTTCGCGGTCATCCAACTCGCCTCGACGGTGCGCAACCTCGGCCGCCCGCAGGAGTCCCTCGACCTGCTGCGCGACGAGTTCGCCGAGGCACCGCAGCATCCGCTCGCCGACGCCGCGACCGCCTTCGCCGCGCTCGCCCTCGCCGACCTCGGGCGCGACCGCGAGGCGCTCGTCGCGGCCCTCCACGCGCTCACCCCGCACCTGCCCGCCTACCGCCGTGCGCTCGACGCGTACGCCGACGACCTCCTGGAGCGCCCATGATCGACCACCGCGGCACGACCGCCCTCATCACCGGGGCGAGCTCGGGGCTCGGCGTCGAGTTCGCGCGACAGCTCGCCGCCCGCGGGGCCGACGTCGTGCTCGTCGCCCGCCGGGCGGACCGGCTCGAGACCCTCGCCACAGAACTCCGTGACACGTACGGCGTGACCGCTCACGTCATCCCGTGCGACCTCGCCCAGTCCCGGCCCGGCGTCGCCCTCGCCGCGGAGTGCGCCGAGCGCGGGATCGAGATCGACACCCTCGTCGCGAATGCGGGCTTCGGCACGTACGCCCCGTTCGACGAGGAGGACGGCGACCGTATTGCCGACGAGATCGCCGTCAACGTCGCCGCCGTCGTCGACCTCACGCACGCCTTCTACCCCGGGATGCTGCGACGCGGTCGTGGCGCGCTCGTCACCGTCGCGAGCACCGCCGGGCACCAGCCCGTTCCGCGGATGGCGGTCTACGGCGCGACGAAGGCCTTCGTGCTGAGCTTCACCGAGGCGCTGTGGTTCGAGGCGCGGCACTCCGGGCTGCGCGTGCTCGCCCTCTCCCCAGGTGCGACGGAGTCGGAGTTCTTCGACATCGCCGACAACGGCGGACGCTTCGGCACCCGTCGGCAGCCCGCGGCCGACGTCGTCGCGTTCGCGATGCGCGCCCTCGACCGGCGTCGTGGAGGCGCCGTCGGCATCCCGGGTGTCGGCAACCGGCTCGCGGCGCTCGCCGCGCGGCTCTTCCCGCGCCGCCTCGTGGTCACGGGAGCGGGGCGCATCTCGGGCGCTTAGCGGTCGAGCAGCTTCTCGAGCGTGTTGAGGTTGCGCGTGGTGAGCCACTGCTTGTGCTTGCCCGATCCCTGCGCCTTGCCGAAGGCGGAGTCGAGCGTGAGCCCCTTCGGCACAGTCCAGTAGAGGACGCCGTCACCCGGCTCGACTCTCTCGACACCGGCGTCGAGCCTGATGCTCCGCAACTCGTCGCGGGTTGCGGCGTCCATGGCGAAGATCACGTAGGCGTGCAGGTCGCCCGACCGTTCGAACGGATACGCCTCGGCGATCGCGCGAACGGCATCCTGCGTCAGCACGTGCACCCAGGCCTCGTAGCCGAAGCGCTCGCGCAGCGCCGCCTCGAGCCGCTCCTTCGCGGTCGCCGCGGCATCCGTCGTCGTGAACAGCACGTTGCCGCTCGCGAGCACCGTGACGACGTCGTCGTAGCCGAGCCCGCGCACCACCTCGGCGAGGTCGGCCATCTTCATGTTCACGCCGCCGACGTTCACGCCGCGCAGGAGCCCCACGTATCTCGTCATGCCGCTGATTCTGCGCGCGAAGTGCCACTTCTGACAGGTTTCGGCACGCGAAAGTCGCAGAAACGGGCACGTCGTGCGCTCGACCGAGGGACGACGAAGCCCCCGGCTCCGAGGAACCGGGGGCTTCGGGGGCACTCAGGAGTGGTCGTGACCGTAGTGCTCGTTGCCGGGCTTGCGGCCGTGCCCATCCTTGGCCGTCGACGAGCCGTGGTCGTGGCCGTCGTGCTCCTCGGCGACGAAAGGCTCGCCGGCATCCTCACCGGTGCCGAGGGCGCGCTGCACGAAGTCGGAGACGTCGACCGCCTTGCCCTTCGTGTCGACGACCTTGGCCTTGCTCAGCACGGTCGCGAGCGCCTTCGAGCGGGCGATCTCACCGACGACGCCGGGCAGCTGGCCGTTCTGGTCGAGCACCTTCACGAACTCGCCGGGCTCCATGCCGTACTGGGCGCTCGCCTGCACGACGTAGGTCGTGAGCTCGTTCTGGCCGACCTTGACCTCTTCGGCCTCGGCGATCGCGTCGAGCAGGATCTGGGTGCGGAACGTCTTCTCGCTCGACTCCGAGACCTCCTTGCGGTGCTCGTCGTCCTCGAGCCGGCCCTCGCCCTCGAGGTGACGGTGCACCTCGTCGTCGATGAGACCCTGCGGAACCGGGATGTCGAGCTTCTCGAGCAGCACGTCGACGATCTTGTCGCGCGCCTCGATCGACTGCGAGAAGCCCTTGCTCTTCTCGAGCTGCGCGCGCACGTCGGCACGGAGCTCGCCGATCGTGTCGAACTGGCTCGCGATCTGTGCGAACTCGTCGTCGGCCTCGGGCAGCTCGCGCTCCTTGACCGAGAGGAGGGTCACGGCGATCTGCGCCTTCTCGCCCTCGTGGTCGCCGCCGAGCAGCGCCGACTCGAACGTCGTCGACTCGCCCGCGGTGAGGGTGTCGAGCGCCTCGTCGATGCCGTCGATGAGCTCGCCCGATCCGAGCTCGTACGAGATGTTGCTCGCGGTGTCGACCTCGGCACCGCCGATGGTCGCGACGAGGTCGAGCGAGAGGAAGTCGCCGGTCTTCGCCGGGCGGTCGACCGTCACGAGCGTGCCGAAGCGGCCGCGCAGGTTCTCGAGCTCGGTCTCGACCTCGTCGGGCGTGACCGCGACCGGCTCGACCTCGAGCTTGAGTCCGTCGTACTTCGGGAGCGTGAAGTCGGGCCGCACGTCGACCTCGACGACGACCTCGAGGTCGCCCGAGAAGTCCTTCTCGTTCGGAAGCTTCACGATGTCGGCCGACGGTCGGCCGAGCGGCTTGAGCCCCTGCTCGGTCGCGGCGTCGCGGTAGAACTTGTCGAGGCCCTCGTTGACGGCGTGGCTGATGACCTCGCCACGGCCGACGCGCTGGTCGATGATGGGCGGCGGCACCTTGCCCTTGCGGAAGCCGGGGATGTTCACCGACTCGGCGATGTGCTGGTACGCGTGGGTGATGCTCGGCTTGAGCTCCTCCGGCGTCACGGTGATGTTCAGCTTCACGCGGGTGGGCGAC
>NZ_JBMRCP010000062.1:0-29177 GCF_057350545.1 Pseudolysinimonas sp.
ACGTTGAGCTTCAGGTACAGCTTCTCTTCGCCTCGGATCACCCGGTTCTTGACCTCGATGATGGTGGCGGCGCCATGGTGGGGGTAAACGACGGTTTCGCCGACCTCAAAAAGCATGGAGTTGTTCCTTCCGCAGACCGCCCAGCTTACCACGGCGGGGTACAGGCCAGGTGGGAGTGAGTCCGCCGTCGCCCACCGTCGCCGCTAGGCTGGAACGACACGTGTCCGTCTCCCTGGAAGGCCCCCCGTGAAGGTTCGTAACTGGGCATCCCTTGCCGGCGCCCTGACCCTCGTCGGCGCCCTCAGCGGCTGCAGCCTGTTCGCGGTGCAGCAGACCCAGTACCCGTACGACGCGAGCGACGGCGTCAGCGCGACGGTCGGCGACGTGCGACTGCTCAACGTCCTCGTCTTCACCGAGGACGGCGACGACGGCAACCTCACGGGCGCCGCGGCCAACTCGGGCGACGACGACGTCGACCTCGTGATCCAGTACGAGTCCGACGGCGACAAGGTCAACGTCGAGCTCGAGATCCCCGCGGGCGAGACCGTGCATTTCGGCGCCGGCGACGAGGGGCAGGTCTTCCTTCCCGGCATCGACACCGCGGCCGGTGCGCTGCTGAAGATCTACTTCCAGTACGGCGGCGAGCAGGGCAAGCAGGTCACCGTGCCCGTGCTCGACGACCGTCTGCCGGAGTACGACGGCCTCCTGCCGACGCCCACCCCGACTCCCACTCCGACCCCGACGGTCACCGGCACCCCGGAGCCGACGGAGACCCCGGCGCCGTAGGTCGCGCCTACGGCTCGAAGCGGTAGCCGAGGCCGCGCACGGTGACGAGCGCCTTCGGGTCGGACGGGTCGTCCTCGATCTTCGAGCGGATGCGCTTGATGTGCACGTCGAGGGTCTTGGTGTCGCCGAAGTAGTCGGAACCCCAGACGCGGTCGATGAGCTGCCCGCGGGTGAGCACACGTCCCGCGTTGCGCATGAGCAGTTCGAGCAGCTCGAACTCCTTGAGCGGCATCGCCACCTCCGTGCCGCGCACCGACACCGCGTGGCGCTCGGTGTCCATCCGCACGGCGCCGGCCTCGACGACGCCGTGGTCGTCGCCTCCGACCTCGGTGTGGCGTCGCAGCACGGCACGGATGCGGGCGAGCAACTCGCGCGACGAGTACGGCTTCGTCACGTAGTCGTCGGCGCCGAGTTCGAGCCCGACCACGATGTCGACCTCGCTGTCCTTCGCGGTGAGCATGATGATCGGCACCGCAGAACGGGCGCGGAGCTCGCGGCACACCTCGGTGCCCGAGAGGCCCGGGAGCATGAGGTCGAGCAGCACGAGATCCGCGCCCGCGCGGTCGAACGCGGCGAGCGCGACCCTGCCGTCGTCGGCGACCTCGGTCTCGTAGCCCTCCCGGCGCAGGAGGAACGAGAGCGGCTCCGAGAGGGAGGGCTCGTCTTCGACGATGAGGATGCGCGTCACGGAGTGGCTCCCAGGTTGGTCGGGGCGAATCGGGGTCCGGCGGGGCCGTGCACGGCCTCCGGCAGGCGGATGGTGAAGGTCGACCCACTTCCGGGATGCGACCAGACGCGCACGTCGCCGCCGTGGTTCTGCACGACGTGCTTGACGATGGCGAGACCGAGACCGGTGCCGCCCGTGTTGCGGCTGCGCGCGGTGTCGACGCGGAAGAAGCGCTCGAACACGCGGTCCCGCTCCGCCTCGGGGATGCCGACGCCCTGATCGGTGACGGCGATCTCGACGACGCCGTCGGCGTGGGTCACCCCGATCCCGACGCGCGAGTTGTCAGGCGAGTACTGGATGGCGTTGGAGACGAGGTTGTGCACGGCGGTGACGAGCAGCGCCTCGTCACCGAACACCTCGGAGCCGGCGTCGCCGCCCGTCACGAGCGCGATCCGGTGCTTCTCGGCGGCGACGCGGTTGCGGTCGACCGCCTGATTCACGACGGCGTCGATGTCGACGAGCGTCGCGTCGTGGAGCGGGTCGCCGGCCTGCAGTCGGCTGAGCTCGATGATCTCGTGCGTGATGCGCGCGAGCCGCTCCGCCTCGATGGTGAGGCGCTTCGCGAAACGCTTGACCTCATCCGGCTCCTTCGCCGCGTGCTCGAGGGCCTCGGCGAGGAGGCTCACGGCGCCGATCGGGGTCTTGAGCTCGTGGCTCACGTTGGCGACGAAGTCGCGGCGCACCTCTTCGAGCCGGTACGACTCCGTGCGGTCGTCGGCGAGCACGAGCACGAAGCGCGTGCCGAGTCGCGCGACGCGCACGAAGACGTGGATGCTCGCCTCACCGAACGGACCGCGGGCGAGGTGCAGCTCGCGCGCGGTCGGTTCACCGTGGCGTCGCACCCGGTCGACGAGGGCGATGAGCTCGGGATGCACGAGCGCCTGGTTCCAGACGAGACCGAAGGCGAGCGCGCCCGTCGAGGCCTTGAGCACGTTGTTCGACGCATCGAGCACGACGCCCGCCGACTCGAGCGAGTCGATGACCTCGTCGGCGCCTTCCGGCACGACCGGGGTGACCACGGCGACGGCGCGCTGACCGCGGCGGTGCGCCGCCACGACCGCGGCGGCGGAACCCGCGCCGAGCGCGAATCCGAACACGATCGCGACCGGCACGAGCCAGGCCAGGTCCATGCGACTAGATTAGGGCGCACCGCGAAGCGCGTCCGCCGCGCGTTCCCGGAATTCCGGGCCACGGCCCGGCAATGTTCAGGGCTTCGACACCGCCCGTTAACCTGGGGCGGGCAGCGTGGCCCTGCGTGCGGGGCAATCGCCCCTGCCCGAGTGATGTGAGAGGACGTGCGTCATGCGCGAGGTATTCCAGCAGGAACTGCGTGAGGTGCAGGACCGCCTGGTGGAGATCTCCTCTCTGGTGGCGGAGTCCATCGAGAAGGCGACCCAGGCGTTCAACGAGTCGAACGTGACCCTCGCCGAGACGGTGATCGCCGAAGACACCCGCATCGACGCGGCGACGCTCGAGCTCGACGAGCTCGCCATCCAGATCCTCGCCCGGCAGCAGCCCGTCGCGCGCGACCTGCGCATCGTCGTGAGCGCGCTCCGCATCAGCGCCTCGCTCGAGCGGATGGGCGACATGTCGGAGCACATCGCGCAGCTCGCGCGCTACCGGTTCCCCGAGAAGGTCGTGCCGAAGAAGCTCCGTCCGACGTTCGTCGAGATGGGCCGTCTCGACGTCGAGATCGCGCGCATGCTCACCGAGCTGCTGCGCACCCAGGACACCGCGATCGCCGAGGCGATCCGCAACGAGGACGACAAGGTGGATGCCCTCCACCTCTCCGTCTTCGACACCGTGCTCGGCGAGAGCTGGAAGGGCGAGGCGGTCGACACCGTCGACGCGACGCTCGCCTCGCGGTACCACGAGCGCTTCGCCGACCACGCGGTGTCGATCGCGAAGAAGGTGCTCTACCTCGCCACGGGCGACTGGACGCCCGCCGACTGAGGAGGGCTACCCTGGTCGCGTGATCAGGGCACTCACCACGGTCGCGCTCGCGTTCGCCCTGGCGACGGGGCTGGCGGGCTGCACCACCACATCCCGCGCCGGCGTGCGCGCGGAGGCGATCGCGCGCACGATCGCGGACGACCTCACCCCCCGCACCCCGGAGACGCTCGACGCCGAGCATCTCGCGGAGCGCGCGCTCGGCGTCACGCTGAGCGGCTCCCCCGATCCCACGGCGCGAGTCGAGATGTTGGGGTGGTCCGGCCGGCTCGGGCCGGACGAGGAGGCCGTCCTCACGCTCCGGATCCGGGTCGACCTGCCCGGTGAGTACGACCGCGGCTTCGCGCCCGACGTCGAGCCGAGCTCGACCGTGCGCTGCTGGGACCTCGTCGTGCGCTTCCTGCACGACTACGACCCGAGGACGTGGGAGCTCCGCGGTATCCCGTGCCCGGACGACGTCGTCGCGCTCACGCCGGATCCGCCGCCGCTGCTCACGATGCCCGATGATGCGGAGGCACTGCTGCGCCAGGCACTCGACGGGGCGAGCGTCGACGACGTCGAGGATCGCGTACGTGCGGCGTTCGCCGACCCCGGCTACTCGGTGCTCGCCGAGGAGCACCGCGGTGAGCTCGTCGTCGCCCTCGGCGTGATCCGCGAACACAGCTGTGTCGTCGTGGTGCGGGATGCCGCGGGCGACGTGAGCCGCTATAGCGGGTTCGACCAGGTTCAGCTGCAGCCGGGCGAGCTCGGCTGCGATCCCGGGCTCTACCTCCGCCCGGTCGTCGCCAACTGAGCTACTTCTTGCCCTGCGCGGCGACCGCGGCGGCGCCGGCGGCGGCGGCCTCCGGGTCGAGGTAACGCGACGGGGCCGTCGGGCGGAAGGCGTCGTCGAGCTCGTAGACGAGCGGGATGCCGGTCGGGATGTTGAGCTCCGCGATCTCGCCGTGGCTGATGCCGTCGAGGTGCTTCACGAGGGCGCGCAGCGAGTTGCCGTGCGCCGTCACGAGCACGGTCTTGCCCGCCGCGAGGTCTTTCGTGATGTCCGACTCCCAGTAGGGCAGCATCCGGTCGATCACGAGCTTGAGGCTCTCGGTGCGCGGGAAGTCGGCATCGGGCACGTCGGCGTAGCGCGGGTCGCCGAACTGCGACCATTCGGCGTCGTCGGCGAGCGGCGGCGGGGGCACGTCGAACGAACGGCGCCACTCCATGAACTGCTGCTCGCCGTACTTCGCGAGCGTCTCGGCCTTGTCGAGCCCCTGCAGCGCACCGTAGTGGCGCTCGTTGAGCCGCCAGGAGCGCTTCACCGGGATCCAGGCGCGGTCGGCGACGTGGAGGGCGAGGTTCGCCGTCTGGATCGCGCGGGTCAGCACCGACGTGTAGAGGATGTCGGGCAGCAGCCCCGAGTCGAGCAGCAGCTCACCCGCGCGCTTCGCCTCGGCGGTGCCTTGCTCGGTGAGGCGGACATCCACCCACCCGGTGAACAGGTTCTTCTGGTTCCACTCGGAGTTGCCGTGGCGGAGCAGGATGAGCGTCGACATGCCTTCGAGCCTACCGAGGCGATCTCAGGGCACAGGAACATGCGCGGATCAGGAGAACCGCGCGACGTCGGTCGAATCCGGTCGTCGGCGCCGCGCGCATCCTGATCCGCGCAGGGTACGCGGCACGCAACTCAGGGAAATTCTCCGACTCGGCTCCGGGATGCCGCAGCAGACGACGAATCTCCTGAGTTGCGCACCCGCGAGGCGCGACCCCGGGAGAATCGGGGCATGGAGCGTCCCGTCGGTCGGATCACGCGCGGCACGACCAACGTGAACCGCCTGCGCCGCATCGACCGCTGGATCGCCGCGCAGCCCGTCCTGCACCGGGCGGACGATCCGGTCGTCGTCGACCTCGGCTACGGCGCCTCCGCCACGACGACCCTCGAGTTGCGCGACCGCCTCGCCGCTGTGCGACCCGACGTGCGCGTCGTCGGCATCGAGATCGACCCCGAACGCGTGAGGATCGCGAGCGCGGCGACCCGCGACGGCGTCGAGTTCCGGCTCGGCGGCTTCGAGGTGCCCGTGCCGGGCCGTGTCGCGGTCATCCGCGCACTCAACGTGCTTCGGCAGTACGACGAGAGCGAGGTCGCGGCGGCCTGGGCGACGATGTGCGCGCGCCTCCAGCCGGGCGGCCTGCTCGTCGAGGGCACGTGCGACGAGATCGGCCGCGTCGCATCCTGGGTCGGGCTCTCCCCCGTCGGCCCCGAGACCTTCACGATCTCGCTCCGCCTCGCCGGGCTCGAGGCTCCGTCGATCGTCGCGGAGCGGCTGCCGAAGACCCTCATCCACCGCAACGTCGCGGGTGAGCGCATCCACGACCTGCTGCTCGCACTCGACCGGCTGTGGGCGACGCACGCCCCGCTCGGCGTCTACGGGCCGACCCAACGGTGGATGGCACTTGTCGCGTCGCTGCGCGAGGCGGGCTGGCCGGTGCTCGGCACGCGCGCGCGGTGGAAGCTCGGCGAGCTCACCCTCCCGTGGGAGTCGGTCGCCCCGAACGGCTAGACCGGCGGCAGGAGGGCGCGCGCCTCGTCGGCCGGCATGCCGGTGCCTTCGAGCAGGTCGACGACGAGCGGCCGCATCAGCAGGAGCGCCGCGGCGTCGGCGAGCCCGGCGCCCGGCAGCAGGACGGCGGGGTCGAGGCGACGTGCGAGGTCGGCGAGCACCGAACGTGCCGCCCCGACGGTGAGCGGGGCGTCGAGCTCGTCGCCGAGAAGACGGATGCCGGTGGCGAGTGTGGTGAGCGCGTCGGCGAGTCCGGCACGCGGCACGCCGTCGCGCACGAGGAACTGCATGCGGCGGGCGACCGAGCGGAGGTGGCGCGTCACGAGGTCGACGGTGTCGACGACCCGCGCGTTGCGGCGGAGGTCGGGCAGGCGTCCCCGGAGGAACGGGGAGATGCGCGCGACCGCGATCGCGGTGTCGAGCGACTGACGCCACGCCTCGACGAGCGGCAGCGCGCGGCGAAGGCGCGACAGGGCGAGCTCACCCGCCGCTTCGTCGCCGTCGCGCAGGGATCGCGCGACAGACTCCGTCGACTCGGTGAGCACCGCGAAGATGACGCGTCGGTCGCGTGCGGCGGCACGGCCGGGGCTGCGCGGGATGAGGGCCGTGACGAGCAGCGCGACCGCGCCGGCGATGACGGCGTCGAGCGTGCGACCGAAGGCGCCGTCGGCCGCGGGGATGAGCAGCACGATCGCCGACGGCACGGCCGACGCGACCGCGAACTGCGGGTTGGGCGACACGAAGCGCCCGACGACGAACACGACGAGCAGCACGACGGCGAGCTGCCAGAGCCCCGCTCCGAAGAGCAGCGCGAGCATCTCGGCGATCGCGACGCCGACGATGATGCCGAGGAGGCTCTCGGCGACGCGACGCGGGCGGGCGTCGCGGGTGAGCCCGAGGGAGGTGATCGTGACCGTGATCGCGAGCACCGGGTAGAGGTGACCGAGCAGCCAGTGCGTGATCGAGTACGCGATGACGACGGCGGCGACGATCTGCACGATCGCGGGCAGCGACTCGACGACCCGACGACCGCCGTCGCGGAGCCGCGCCCGCAGCGCGATGCGCCGCTCGAGCCGGCGCAGCGCGCCGTCGTCGGCCGTCACCCGTTCCGCCGTACCGCACCGAGCCGGGGCAGGCGGGGCACGTCGGCCTCGGCTCCGGCGTCGGGAGGGACGATGACCTCCTGGGCGGCCGCGACGACACCGTCGGAGCCGGTTACTGTCAAGGTGGATGCTGGGTCGGTTGCCCGTCGCACGACCGCGAGCGCGATCGGCCCGAGTTCGTGGTGCAGGGCGGCAGCGGTGACCCGCCCGACGACCTTGTCGCCGTCGCGCACCTCGTCGCCCGGTGCGACCGCGATGTTGTCGGAGCCGTCGAGGTGCAACAGCACGAGCCGCCGCGGCGGATGCCCGAGGTTGTGCACCTTCGCGACGGTCTCCTGCCCGCGGTAGCAGCCCTTTGCGAGGTGCACGGCGGAACGGATCCAGTCGAGCTCATGCGGGATCGTCGTGGCGTCGAGCTCGGTCGCCGCGCGGGGCCGCCACGCCGCGATCCGCAGCGCCTCGAGCGCGAGGATGCCGGCGCCCGGTCGGTCGGCGAGCGCGGCCACCTCTCCCCGGGGCACGAGCGCCTCGGAGTACGTCCACTCCGCTCCGGGGTGCGTCGCGACGGTGGCGTACTGGTGGCCGCCGGCGACGACCGCGGCCCACGGATCGCGCCAGACGGCGACCCCGGCGACCGGCTCGCCGAGCGTGCCGATCGTCGCGAAGTCCGCCGAACGGTCGGCGACCTCGACCCGGAGAGTGAAGCGCATCCGGTCGAGGAAGGCGGCGAGCCCGGCGCCCGTTCCGGCATCCATGAGCAGCCACGCCGTCTCACCGTCGTCGACGACGCGCGCCGCGTACTCGATCCGGCCACTCGGGTCGAGCAGCAGCGCCTCCGCCGATTCCCCCGGGCCGAGCCGCGCGAGCGACTGGGAGAGCAGCGAGTCGAGCCAGGTGAGCCGGTCCGGGCCGGTGACGGTGACGACATCCCGATCGGAGAGGTCGACGACGGCGTGTCCCGCCGCGAGGGCGCGCTGCTCGGCGAGCGGGTTCCCGTAGTGCTGCGGCGGGTCGCCGACGGCGCCCTCACGCGAGCCGAAGTGGCTAGTCAACTCGCGCCAGCCGTCCCGAGGCGTGCGTGCGCAGGTCCTGCCCGAGCGCCGCGATGTCCCACGCCCAGAGCAGGTGATCCTCGACCAGGCCGTAGAGGCGCGTGGCTGCGGAGTAGTCCTTCGCCGACGCCGACCGCACCACGGCATCCGTGCCGAGGTCGACGCGTGGACCCGCCACCGTGCCGAGGTAGAGCTCGCTCACGCCCCCCGACTGGAGGATCGACACCTCGATGTCGAAGGAGCCGGCGTCGTTGCGCAGCGTCTCGACCGACTCGGCGGTCGTGAACACGGGCTCGCCCACGCCGGCGAGCATGCCCGGTCCGGGGTCGGCCGGGCCGAGCGGACGACTCAGTCGCCAGTAGCCGAGCTCGGAGAACAGCGGGCGACGATGCTCGGCGTCGACGCCCTCGTCGGTGAGCCACGTCGAGGCGGCGTACTGCATCACGGGACCGCCGTCCTGCGTGAAGGCGACACGGTGACCGACCTCGTGCTCCCGCAGCTCGTCGCCGATCCTGTAGGCGACCACGCCGGTGCCTTCCCACACCCCGAGCAGCCAGGACAGCGGGACGATCTCGGCAGGCAGGTCGGCGTCGATCTCGAACACGACGGCTCCCTTCGATCGCCCCGGGCGGGGCGCTTCCATTGTCGCCCGACGGGCGATCTAGCGCTGGCCGCGGAAGAGGTTGTAGAGCACCACGAGCGAGACGAATCCGATCGCGAGCACGGCGAGTCCCAGGAGTCCGATGAAGAACAGTTCCAGGGCGAGCATCATGACAGCAGCCTAGCGAGCGAGCCCGGATAGAGCAGAACGAGCACGACCGTCGTCACGCCGAGGATGACGAGGATGCCGCCGACGCTCGCGATGATGCGATTCACGAGCCCCTCCTTGCGCTGCAGGGAGAGCTGGATGACGAAGGTCAGCAGCAGCACGGCGGCCGCGACGACGGGGATCCAGGTCAGGAACTCGTCCCCCGCGAACACCGCGACGAGCACGGCGCCGAGAAGGGCGGCGAGCCAGACGGGCGGGACGCTGCGCGATCGGGCGGACACGTGTCAATCGTAGGTGTCCGTACACTGTGCGGTAGGCGTTTTGGAGGACACCCGCGTGGCTCAGTTGCTCATCTTGACCTCAGCGGTCGAGGGCGACGTGCTGCCCGCACTCGGGCTCCTCTCGCACCGGGTGCGGGCGATCCCGGCCGAGCCGGCATCCCTCATCAACGCGCCGGCCTCCGACCTGATCTTCGTCGACGCCCGACAAGACCTCGCGAGCGCCAAGTCGCTGTGCAAGATCCTCACGACGACGGGCATCAACGTGCCCCTCGTGCTCGTGCTCACCGAGGGCGGGCTCACCGCGGTCTCCGCCGACTGGGGCGTCGACGACGTCATCCTCGAGAACGCGGGACCGGCCGAGGTGGATGCCCGCATCCGTCTCGTCGTCGGGCGCCTCGCGCAGGAGAAGACGAGCTCGAAGATCCAGGCCTCCGGCGTCGTCATCGACGAGGCCTCGTACTCGGCGAAGGTGCACGGCAAGCCGCTCGACCTCACCTTCAAGGAGTTCGAACTCCTCCGCTTCCTCGCGACGCACCCGTCGCGTGTGTTCACACGCGAGCAGCTTCTCTCCGAGGTGTGGGGCTACGACTACTTCGGCGGCACCCGCACGGTCGACGTGCACGTGCGCCGCCTGCGCGCGAAGCTCGGCGACCTCGAGTCGCTCATCGGCACCGTGCGCAACGTCGGCTACCGCTTCAACGTCTACGACGACGAAGAACGGCTCGCCCCCGTCTCGTGAGTGCGCTCTCCCCGCGGCTGCAGGCGGCGCTCGACGCGCTCCCGCTGCGCCCGGGTCTGCGCGTGCTCGAGGTCGGCTGCGGCCCCGGCGCACTGCTGCGGGCGATCGCGCACCGGGTCGGCCCCGACGGTCACGCTCTCGGGGTCGACAGGTCGGATGCCGCGGTCGCGGCCGTCAGGGCGGGCTCGGCCGCCGAACTCGGGGACGGCATCCTCGACGTGCGACAGGCGGACATCGAGGGGTTCGGACTCGAGCCCGGGGAGCAGCCGTACGACCTCGCGGTGGCGCTGCGCGTCGGCGCCCTCGACGGACGGCATCCGGCTCTCGAAGCCCGCGCCCTCGCGGCGGTCGCCGCGGCGCTCACGGCGGACGGCATCCTCTACCTCGACGGCGGCGACCCGCTGCGCACGGTGCCGCTGCCGCGTTAAGGAATCGTTCACGCGCGTGCTGGCATGATCGGTCCATGGTGGACGACAGCAGCCCGCTCGGCGACGCGACGATCGCGGCCGACCTGCTCGACGACTACGACGGCGACCCCGTCTTCGTCGACGACTCGGAGCTGCCCGGCGACAGATTCCTCGACCGCGAGCTGTCGTGGCTCGCGTTCAACCAGCGGGTGCTCGAGCTCGCCGAGGATGACGCCCTCCCGCTGCTCGAGCGGGCCAACTTCCTCGCGATCTTCGCGAGCAACCTCGACGAGTTCTTCATGGTGCGCGTCGCCGGCCTGAAGCGCCGCATCGCCACCGGGATCGCCGTGCCCACGAACGTCGGTCGCGCTCCGCTCGACGTGCTCGCCGACATCGGCTCCCGCGCCCACGAGCTGCAGGACCGCCACGCCCGCGCCTTCCAGAACCTCAAGCCCCTCCTCGACGAGGCCGGCATCCACGTCGAGCACTGGAGCGACCTCGACGAGCGCGACCGCGTCGCCCTCGATGACATCTTCTCGGCGTCGATCTTCCCCGTGCTCATGCCGCTCGCGGTCGACCCCGCACACCCGTTCCCCTACATCTCCGGCCTGTCGCTCAACCTGTCGATCCGGGTGCGCAACCCGAAGACCGGCAAGGAGGAGTTCGCGCGACTCAAGGTGCCGACGAACCTGCCCCGGTTCGTGAAGCTGCCCGACGACGGCTCGGGTCTGCTGCGCTTCATCCCGCTCGAAGACCTCATCTCCAACCACCTCGAGGAACTCTTCCCGGGCATGGAGGTGCTCGAGCACCACGAATTCCGGGTGACCCGCAACGAGGACGTCACGGTCGAGGAGGACGACGCCGAGAACCTGCTCACGGCGCTCGAGAAAGAACTGCAGCGGCGGCGCTTCGGCCCGCCCATCCGCCTCGAGATCACCGACGACATGGATGAGGTCACCCTCGGCCTGCTCATGTCGGAGCTGCAGATCACCGAGCAGGAGGTCTACCGCCTCCCCGCGCCGCTCGACCTCTCGGGGCTCTTCGAGGTCACCAAGATCGATCAGCCCGCGCTCAAGTACCCGCGCCACGTACCGACGACGAGCGTCAATCTGCTGCCGACGGAGCCCAACGAGAAGCCGGATGTCTTCGCGAGCATCCGGCGCGGCGACATCCTGCTCCATCACCCCTACGAGTCGTTCGCGACGAGCGTGCAGGCGTTCCTCGAGCAGGCGGCGGCCGACCCGAACGTGCTGGCCATCAAGCAGACCCTGTACCGCACGAGCGGCGACAGCCCGATCGTCGAGGCGCTCATCGACGCCGCCGAGGCCGGCAAGGCCGTGCTGGCGCTCGTCGAGATCAAAGCCCGGTTCGACGAGCAAGCCAACATCGGCTGGGCGCGCAAGCTCGAGAAGGCCGGCGTGCACGTCGTCTACGGGCTCGTCGGGCTCAAAACGCACAGCAAGCTGGCCCTCGTCATCCGCCAGGAGGCGGGCAAACTCGTGCACTACAGCCACGTCGGCACCGGCAACTACAACCCGAAGACGAGCCGCATCTACGAAGATCTCGGGCTGCTCACGGCGGACGACACGGTCGGCAAAGACCTCACCCGGCTCTTCAACGAGCTCTCCGGGTACGCGATCGAGAAGAAGTTCAAGCGACTCCTCGTCGCTCCGCGCTACCTGCGCAAGGGTCTGCTCAAGGACATCGCCCGCGAGGCGGAGAACGCTCGTCAGGGCAAGCCGAGCGGCATCCGCATCAAGGTGAACTCGATGGTCGACGAGGCCATCATCGACGGCCTCTATCGGGCGAGCCAGGCGGGCGTGCCGGTCGAGGTCTGGGTACGCGGGATCTGCTCGCTCACGCCGGGCGTCGAGGGGCTCAGCGAGAACATCCGCGTGCGCAGCATCCTCGGTCGCTACCTCGAGCACTCGCGGATCTTCCGCTTCGAGAACGGCGGCGATCCGCTGCTGTTCATCGGCAGCGCCGACATGATGCACCGCAACCTCGACCGCCGCGTGGAGGCGCTCGTGCGGCTCACGCGCCCCGAGCACATCGCCGAGCTCGACGACCTGTTCGACCTCGCGATGTCCGACCAGACGTCGTCGTGGTGGCTCGAGTCGACGGGACAGTGGACCCGCCACGATCGCGACGATGCGGGCGAACCGCTGCTCGACCTCCAGAATGACCTCATGAGGCAGATCGGAGCCCGCAAGCGGTCGGGGGCTCGATGACGGCGCCGTCGCGATGAGCGGTCCCATCCTGGCGGCGGGAGCCGTCTGTTGGAAGGTCACCTCGAAGGGCAAGCTGCGCATCCTCGTGGTGCACCGCACCCAGCACCGCGACACCTCGCTGCCCAAGGGGAAGCTCGACCCCGGCGAGACGCTGCCGGAGACCGCGGTGCGCGAGATCGCCGAGGAGACGGGGCTCGTCGTCGGGCTCGGTGTGCCGCTCGGCATCGTCGAGTACGTCATGCCGAACGGGCGCGACAAGAAGGTCTACTACTGGGCGGCCGAAACGGCCCCGGAGGCGATCGCCAACTCGACCTTCGTCTCCAACGAGGAGATCGAGCAGCTCACCTGGATGAGCCTCAAGAAGGCGCGCCGCCGGTTGAGTTACGCCCACGACGCCGACATCGTCGAGCGGTTCGCGGAACTGTACGCCCTCGGTCGCGCCCGCACGTTCGCGATCATCGCCCTGCGCCACGGGAAGGCGACGCCGCCCGAACAGTGGGCGGGACCCGATGCCACGCGCCCGCTGCTGCCCCGCGGCGAGACGCAGGCGCTGAGCGTCGCTCCGGCGGTGGCGGCCTTCCGCCCGGCGACGCTCATCTCGTCGACGGCCGTGCGGTGCGTGACGACGATCGCGCCGACCGCGCGGCTCACCGGACTCGACGTCGCGCAGACGGACGACATCAGCCAGGATGCCTACACCTCGCGTGGCGCGCACGTGCGGGCCGTCGTCGAGAAGCACCTCGACGCGCGGGCGACGACGGTGTTCTGCAGTCACGGTCCCGTGCTGCCTCAGATCGTCGACGCCGTCGCGACGGCCACCGGCACGGTCGACAGCGCCCGGCTGCAGCGCGCCGCGGCTCTCTCGACCGGCGAGTACGCCGTGCTGCACGTCCCGGTGGACGCGCCGGAGACGGGCATCGTCGCGGTCGAGATCCACGGCCCCGCCGCCTGAGCCGCGCCGCTCACCAGGGCACGCACCACCGTCGTTTCGCGGTCGTTAACCTCCCGTTCACCGTGCGCGCGGAGGGTGGACACGCGGCGTTCCTACCGTCGACGACGGGCCCGCACCGGGTCCTTGTCCGGAACGACAATCCATTCCCGAAGGGAACACAGTGAACATCAAGCGCTCTGGCGGCATCGCCGCCATTGCCCTGGTCGGGGCCATCGCCCTGGCTTCGTGCGCCGCGAACGAGGGGAACGGCGGCGAGACGCCGAGCGACCTCAGCGGCACCCTGGTCGGCGCGGGCGCCTCGTCGCAGCAGTCGGCGCAGGAGGCGTGGGTCGCCGGATTCCAGTCCGCCAACCCCGACGTCGACGTGGAGTACGACCCGGTGGGCTCGGGCGGCGGGCGCGACACGTTCGTCGCCGGCGGCAGCCAGTTCGCCGGCACCGACCGCGCGTTCAACGACGAGGAGATCGCCGCCGACGCGTTCGGGTCGTGCGTCGCCGGCACGGGCATCATCGAGATCCCGGCCTACATCTCCCCGATCGCGGTCATCTTCAACCTCGAGGGCGTCGACACGCTCAACATGGATGCCGCGACCATCGCCGGCATCTTCGCGGGCGAGATCACCAACTGGAACGACGCGGCCATCGCCGACCAGAACGAGGGCGTCGAGCTCCCCGACCTGACCATCACGGCCGTGCACCGCGCCGATGACTCGGGCACGACGGCGAACTTCACCGACTACCTCGCGGCCAACGCGCCCGAGGTGTGGACCGTGGGCCCGATCGAGACCTGGCCGACCGAGTACGGCGGAGAGGCTGCGCCGCAGACCTCGGGCGTCGTCGACGCGGTCACCAACGGCACCGGCACGATCGGCTACGCCGACGCGTCGCGCGCCGGTGACCTCGGCACCGTCGCGGTCAAGGTCGGCGACGAGTACGTCCCGTACTCGCCGGAGGCCGCCGCCGCCATCGTCGACGCCTCGCCGTTCGTCGAGGGCCGTGGCGAGTTCGACTTCGCGGTCGAGCTCGAGCGCGACAGCACCGAGTCGGGTGTCTACCCGGTCGTCCTGATCAGCTACCTCGTCGCGTGCGTCGAGTACGCCGAGGGCGCCCCGGTCGACCTCGTGAAGGCGTACCTGTCCTACATCGTGAGCGAAGAGGGTCAGGCCGGCGCGGCCGACGCCGCGGGCTCGGCGCCGATCTCGGACACGCTCCGTGAGGACGCGATGGCCGCGATCGACGCGATCAGCTAACAGCCCCACTCCTGCCCGGGGCCACCGGTCGTTGCCGCGACCGACGGCCCCGGGCAGACTCACTTCCGGACCACCTTCGATCCGACACTCCGAGAGGCCCGCCGCACCATGACCGCCCCCACGACTCCGGCCCGTGCCGTACAGCGCCCCGGCGACCGGATCTTCTCGGGCAGCGCACTGTTCGCGGGATCGCTCATCCTCGCGGCCCTCGCCCTCGTCGCCGGCTTCCTCCTCCTCCAGAGCATCCCGGCCTTCACGACCCCCGCCGACGACGTCTCGATCCTCGACGGCGAGTCGATCTGGGCCTACGCCGGCCCCCTGGTCTTCGGCACCCTGTGGGCCGCCGCCCTCGCTCTGCTCATGGCGGTCCCCGTCGCGATCGGCATCGCGCTCTTCATCTCCCACTACGCCCCGCGTCGGCTCGCCCAGGGCCTCGGCTACGTCGTCGACCTGCTCGCGGCGGTGCCGTCGGTCGTGTTCGGACTCTGGGGCGGCAACGTGCTCGCACCGGCGATCCAGCCCGCCTACACCTGGCTCTGGGAGAACCTCTCCTGGATCCCGCTCTTCGCCGGGCCACCCTCGGGCACCGGCCGCACCATCCTCACGGCCGGCATCGTGCTCGCGGTCATGGTGCTTCCGATCATCACCGCCATCTGCCGCGAGGTCTTCCTCCAGACGCCGGTCCTGCATGAGGAGGCGGCGCTCGCGCTCGGCGCGACGCGGTGGGAGATGATCCGCATCTCGGTGTTCCCATTCGCGCGCGCGGGTATCATCTCCGCGGCGATGCTCGGGCTCGGACGAGCCCTCGGCGAGACGATGGCCGTCGCCATGGTGCTCTCGGCATCCGGAGCCGTCACGTTCAACCTCATCAGCCCGACCAACCCGTCGACGATCGCGGCGAACATCGCCCTCAGCTTCCCCGAGGCGTACGGCACGAATGTCAACGTCCTCATCGCGACCGGCCTCATGCTCTTCGCGATCACCCTCGTGGTCAACGCCCTCGCTCGCATCGTCGTCAACCGCCGCAAGGCCTTCTCCGGAGCCAACTGATGACCGTCACCGCGGGCTCCAAGCCCATCGTCAACGCCTACGCGACCGGGCGTCTGCCTCGTCCGCTGCCGTGGCTGCTGCTCGTCGGCAGCCTCGCCCTCTCCGCCGTGGCGTTCACCCTCATCTGGATGTCGGACACGAACGCCGAGTTCAACATCGTCGGGGCCGTGTTCTTCGGCGTCGTCGCCTACGCGATCGCGCTCTACGTGCTCTCCCGCCTGGTCGAGGGCCCGCGCCCCGCGACGAATCGTCTCGTGACGACGCTCGTCGTGCTCGCCTTCGTCATCGCCCTGCTCCCGCTCATCTCGCTCATCTTCACGGTCGTCACCAACGGCCTCGCGCGCTTCGACCTGACGTTCTTCACGTACTCGATGCGCAACATCGTCGGAGACGGCGGCGGCGCGATCCACGCGATCATCGGCACGCTGCTCATGACGGGTGCCGCCGCCGTGATCTCGATCCCGATCGGGCTCATGACCTCGGTCTACCTCGTCGAATACGGTCGCGGGAACCTCGCGAAGGCCATCACGTTCTTCGTCGACGTCATGACCGGCATCCCGTCGATCGTGGCCGGTCTGTTCGCGTTCGCGCTGTTCACGCTCATCTTCGGACCGGGCGTGCGCGTCGGGATCGCGGGAGCGATCGCTCTCGCCGTGCTCATGATCCCGGTCGTCGTCCGCGCGAGCGAGGAGATGCTGCGGCTCGTGCCGAACGAGCTGCGGGAGGCCGCGTTCGCGCTCGGAGTGCCGAAGTGGCTCACCATCCTCAAGATCGTCATCCCGACGTCGATCGCGGGCATCACGACGGGCGTCATGCTCGCGATCGCCCGTGTCATCGGTGAGACGGCGCCGCTCCTCGTCGCCGCGGGCTTCACGACCAACGTGAACTACGACCTCTTCGACGGACGGATGCAGAGCCTCCCCGTGTTCGTCTACAGCTCCTACGTCTCGCAGGGCACGAACGCGATCGCGTCGCTCGACCGGGCCTGGGCGGGAGCGCTCACCCTCATCCTCATCGTCATGCTGCTCAACCTCGTCGCCCGGATCGTCGCGCGCGTCTTCGCGCCGAAGACCGGCCGCTGATCGAAATCGAAGAAGAAGGAACCCGTGTCCAAGCGCATCGAAGTCCGCGATCTCGACGTCTACTACAGTGACTTCCTCGCTGTCGAAGGGGTCGGGCTCACGATCGAGCCCCGCACCGTCACCGCCTTCATCGGCCCCTCCGGGTGCGGGAAGTCGACCTTCATCCGAACGCTCAACCGCATGCACGAGGTCATCCCGGGCGCGCGCGTCGACGGCGAGGTGCTGATCGACGGGAACAACCTCTACGGCCCCGGTGTCGACCCGGTGCTCGTGCGACGCCAGGTGGGGATGGTGTTCCAGCGCCCCAACCCGTTCCCGACGATGTCGATCCGCGAGAACGTGCTCGCCGGGGTGAAGCTCAACAACCGCCGGATGGCGAAGAGCGATCAGGATGCTCTCGTCGAGTCGTCGCTGCAGGGAGCCAACCTGTGGAACGAGGTCAAGGACCGCCTCGAGCGGCCCGGGTCGAGCCTCTCCGGAGGCCAGCAGCAGCGTCTGTGCATCGCCCGTGCGATCGCCGTGCGGCCCGACGTCATCCTCATGGACGAGCCCTGCTCGGCGCTCGACCCGATCTCGACCCTCGCGATCGAGGACCTCATCGAGGAGCTCAAGCAGGAGTACACGATCGTGATCGTGACCCACAACATGCAGCAGGCGAGCCGAGTGTCGGACAAGACGGCGTTCTTCAACATCGCCGGCACGGGCAAGCCCGGGAAGCTCATCGAGTACGACGACACGACGACGATCTTCAGCAAGCCGAGCGTCCAGGCCACCGAGGACTACGTCTCGGGCAAGTTCGGATAGGCCCGGGCTCAACTCTCGGCGCCCACTGCACCGATTTGCGTCGAGGGCACGGGTTCACGCAAGTGCGCTCGACGCAAATCGGTGCACTCACGCCACCCACCTAGACAGGTGACCAACGAGTCACCTATTGTCGGGGCGTGAACAGAACGGATGCCGTGATCGCCGCGATCGCGGACCCGTCGCGCCGCCGCATCCTCGACCTCCTCCGCGCCACCAACGGTCGCACCGTGGGGGACCTGACGGAGGAGCTCGCCCCGCTCGGACGTCACGCCGTGCTCAAACACGTCGGGGTGCTCGAGCGCGCGGGGCTCATCGTGAGCCGCAAAGAGGGCCGGGTGCGGCGCTGCCACCTCAACGCGGTGCCGATCGTCGAGCTCGCGCAGCGCTGGATCGACGACTTCGGTGCGCGCGCGGCGAGCGGCTTGCTCGCCCTGCGCGACGACCTGGGGCACGAGAGAACACGAGGAGACGAATGACCGACAACGACCGCGTCTACGAGATCGAGGTGACCGCGAGCCCCGACGAGGCCTGGGCCGCGCTCACGGAGCCCGAGACGGTGAAGCGCTACTACTACGGCACGTCGCCGCGCACGACGTGGGAGCTCGGCTCCGTGATCGACTTCGTCGACGACGACGGCGACGTGCAGCTCACCGGCGAGATCCTCGAGTTCGATCCCCCTCGACGGCTCGCCCACACCTTCATCGCGACCTGGTACGGCGAGCGCGACGATCAGGGCTCGCTGCACTGGGAGGTCGCTCCGACCGCGACGGGGTCGCGCATCACCCTCGTGCACCGCGGGGCGCGCGCCGAGACGCGCGAAGGGTCGGAGACCTCGGGCGGCTCGCGCGAGATCATCGAGGCCCTCCGCGACCTGCTCGGCGCCGCCTGAGCCGAGCCCACGTCGATCCCGCAGGGATGACGGAGGCCCGCCGCGGTAACCAGCCGCGCGGGCCTCCTGCACCTCCGGCGGGATCAGGGACGCCGGAGGAGTCTGTGTGACGCTCAGAGCGTCGAGATGGTGACGAGCACCGGCAGCGTCGGCGTCGTCGATCCGCCCGCCGGCTCGATCGTGATGCCGATCGTGTCGCCCGCCTTCATGTCGCCGACGAGCGGGACCGCGAGGGTTCCCTGCTCCGGAGCGGTGAAGGTGCCGGCCGGCTCGGCATGACCGGAGTCGTCGATGAGCCACGCCTGGTAGACGCTGTCGGACGCGAGCGGCTCGAAGTCGTCGATGAGGATCGCGGCGCGCTCGAGCTCGGCCGACCAGACCGCGGTGACGCTGCCCCCGCCCTCGACCCGGCCGACGGCACGCTCGTAGTCGGCGGCGGCGGTGATCTGCTCGACGACCGACGGCTCCCGCGTGATGTTGAGCGCGATCGCGGTGCCCCCGACGGCGATGACCGCCGCCGCGGCCGCACCGAGCAGCACGGCGACCGGCCGCGAGGCCCAGGGACCCCGCACGACGCGTGACGGCTGCGGCGTGGTGTCGAGGGCATCCAGGATGCTCGCGCGCAGCGTGTCTCCGGGCGCGACGGGCGCCGCCGCGAGACCGAGCACGGCGGCCGTCTCGGTGAACTCGCGCACCTCGGCGGCGAGTCGGCGGTCGCGCCGCAGGTCACCCTCGAGTTCGCGTCGTTCGGCGGCCGTCAGCGCGCCGAGCGCGTACGACGCCGCTCGGGTCGTGCGGTCGTCTGCGGTGTCGCTCACGAGGTCACCCCCAGTTCGTCGCGCAGACGGATCATGCCGTCGCGCAGTCGGGTCTTCACGGTGCCGAGCGGGATGCCGAGGATCTGCGACATCTCGCTGTGGCTGTAACCGCCGTAGTAGGCGAGGATCACGGCCTCGCGCTGAAGCGGAGTCAGTCGCGCCATCGCGACCTTGACCCGTTCGTTCTCGAGACGGATCTCGACGGTCTCCGCGACACCGTCGAACTCGCGCTCCATGTCGCGGATGCCGATCTTGATGTCGCGCTCGTGGCTCTTCTGCGCGGACCGGATGCGGTCCACCGCCCGGCGGTGGGCCATGGTGAGCACCCACGCCATCCCGCTGCCGCGGTTCTGGTCGAACTTCGACGCCGACTGCCAGATCTCGAGGAAGACCTCCTGCGTGACCTCCTCCGACTGCGCGCGGTCGCGCAGGAGGCGGGTGACGAGACCCATGACGCGCGACGAGATGCGGTCGTACATCTCGGCGAACGCGGCGCGGCTGCCGTCGGCGACCTCGCGGAGGAGGCTCTCGATCGAGAGGTCCTCGACGGATTCCGACGTCGGCACGGGGATCAGTCTCGCATCCGTCGTCTTCGCGGACCGCGGAGCGCGCCGGTGGCTGTCGGCGTCGGCGAGGTTCAGCACGATCGCGCTCACGGCTCCTCCTCGCGGTCTCGGGTGGTCGGGTAGGTCGGGTGGTCCGGGTGGTCCCGGGTAGGTCGACCGGGGCGCGGCGTCTGGGATGGCTGAAAGCCCGCCACGCCCCGGTCGAAGAGTGATTCGGAGCTCCCGCGCCACCGGTTTGCCCCGAGATACGGGAGTCGCTCGATCATCCGAACGTGAACGAGTAGACGGTCACGCCGGCGGGCACCCGCAGCTCGATGTCGCCCGTCTGCGACCCGTCGGTGGTGAGCAGGCGGTAGGAGTCGGGCGACCCGTCGACCTCGAGCGTCACGCGCTTCCCGTCGACGATCGCCTCGACCGTGCCCGAGCCTCCGAGCACCACGCGCACCTCCTGCGTGGCCGTGTAGGCGAGGCGTACGCCGGCCTCCCCCGCGGTCGGCGTGGCGCCCTGGAAGTCGAGCGTCCAGTCGCCCTCGAGGGCGAACGTGTCGCGTTCGAGCTCACGCGGGTAGGCGTAGACGTTCGCCCCGCTCGCGTAGTCCTCGTCGCCGCCGAAGTTGACCTCCTTGCCGAGGCCCAGGTAGCTCTCGGGCGTGGTGGCGCCGACATCCGGCGTCTCGTCGATGACCGTCGTGGGCTCGGGCAGGTCGACGTCGGGGTCGGCCGCGACCAGCAGCTCGCGGATGAGCCGCTCGGTCGTCTCATAGCCGCCCTCGCCGAACTTGATGTGACGCACGACCCCCTCGGCATCGATCAGATACGCGGCCGGCCAGTAGCGGTTGCGGTAGTTGGTCCAGGTCGACAGCGAGTTGTCCATCGCGACGGGGTACTCGATGCCGAAGTTGGCGATCCCCTGCTCGACGTTGCGCTGCTCCTTCTCGAAGGCGTACTCGGGCGAGTGGATGCCGATGACCCGCAGTCCGGCGTCGCGATAGGCCTCGTCCCAGGCGGTGACGTGCGGGAGCGAGCGCTGGCAGTTGATGCACGCGTAGGTCCAGAAGTCGACGAGCACGACCTGCCCGCGCAGGTCGGCGAGGTCGATCGCCTCCCCGCCGGGCGTGTTCAGCCACGCCGTGATGCCCTTGATGCTCGGCGCGGTGCCGCAGCTCTCGAGCTGTTCCCCGCCGTTGCTGCACTGGTCGAGTTCTCGGTTCTCGTCGTTCACGAGACCACCGAGGTCGAGGGCATCCTGCACCTCGTCGGACTCCGCGAGCTGCTGCTGGATGCCGCCCGTGTAGTCGGGGATGAGTCGCTGCAGCAAGGCCGGCAGGTTGAAGACGAGGCCGATGGCGAGCGCGAGCATCGTCACGCCGCCGATCGTGCGGATGAGCGCCTGGCGGCGGCGGAACGTCTTGATCCGCTCCGCGACCCCGCGGCCCGCGAGCGCGAAGATGAGCAGCGGGATCGAGGTGCCGATCGCGAACGACGCCGTGAGCACGACGGTGTCGAGTCCGATCCTGCCGGTCGAGCCGGCGACGGTGATCGCGGCGAGCACGGGCCCGGCGCACGGCACGAAGACGGCGCCGAGGGCCAGCCCGAGCAGGAAGCCGTTGCGGTCGGGGCTGATGTACTTCTGCGGCACCTTCGAGAAGGGAAGCTCGAGCAGGTGCTGGAACCTCGGGATGATCAGCCCGAGGCCGATGATGGTCAGCACGACGATGCCGGCCCAGCGCAGCACGTCCTGCGGCAGGCCGAGCAGCGAGAGCAGCAGCGATGCGACGAGGGTGACGACGCTGAAGCTCAGCGCGAGACCGGCGATGACGAGGAACGGTCGCCAGCGCGACGGTTTCTTCGCGGCCCCCTCCCCCGTACGGGCGCTCGCGGCGCCGCCGGACAGGAAGACGACCGGGAGCACGGGCAGGATGCACGGCGAGATTCCGGTCACGAGGCCTCCCAGAAGCCCGATGAGTACGAGGGTGATGGACATGGCGGTGGTTCGGACCCGACCCCCGGATCGACGGGTTCGGCTCTTCGACCCATCCCCCACGACGGGGGGCTCCGAACCCCCGTCAAGCGATCGCCATGGGGGCGGCCGTGGGGGATCTGGGCCCCTTCACCACGAAGGGAAGATCATGCGAATCACGTCACGAATCACCGGCCTCGCACTCGTCGCGGCGGTCGGCCTCGGCCTCGCCGCCTGTGCGCCGATGGACACCACCACCGAAGAAGAACCGATGAACACTCCGAGCGCGGAGGCGATGGACCCGGCGTTCGACGACCTCGTGGGCTCGGGCTGCGCCGCCTACGCGGAGGCCGTGCCGGACGGCGGCGGGTCGATCGTCGGCATGTCGCAGGACCCGGTCGCCGTCGCGGCGAGCAACAACCCGCTGCTGACGACGCTCGTCGCCGCCGTGTCGGGTCAGCTCAACGCCGACGTCGATCTCGTCGACACGCTCAACGGCTCAGAGTTCACGGTGTTCGCGCCGGTCGACGAGGCGTTCGCCAAGATCGACGCCGCGACCATCGAGGCGCTCAAGCTGCCGGAGAACGCCGGACTGCTGTCGAGCATCCTGACCTACCACGTCGTGCCCGGTCAGATCCTGCCGAGCGACATCGCCGGCACGCAGACCACCGTGCAGGGCGGCACCGTCGAGGTGACCGGCTCGGGTGACGCGCTCATGGTGAACGACGCCAACGTCATCTGCGGTGGCGTCCACACCGCCAACGCGACCGTGTACCTCATCGACACGGTGCTCATGCCGGCCGAGTAACACCCGCTCCCTTGGAGGACCCCACGCGGCACACGGCCCGCGTGGGGTTCTTCGCATGCGCACGACCGCCAACAGGACGACGGAAGAGGGGAACCGAGCCGCAGAAACGCCTCTCGGCGCAAGGCCGCTCGAAGCGGCGGATATTGGAGCCCGGGGTTTACTGCGGCCCGGCCGGAACAGCTTAGCTCGGGCTACTCGAGAGCGCCGTCGTGCGCCAGACGCGCGCAGACGGCGAGCTCGTCGGCCGTCGTCGTGAGACGCAACGCCCGCCGGGTGAGCTCCGAGGCGCGGTCGGGATCGGCACTCTCCTGGTCGTCCGCGACATCCGACGCGCCCGCCGCGGTGACCCGGCAGAAGGCGGCCGCGCGGTCGAGTGCGAGGGCGAAGTCGCCGTCGAACACCCCGCGCAGGATGCGGTCGGCCAGCTCCGTCATCTCCTCCGGCCCGGCGGGGGTCGGTGCGCCCGCGACGAGCGGGTCGATCGTCGGCAGCACCTCGGTGCCGCGCTGGAACAGCAGGCTCACGCCCGCCGGATCCTGCTGGATGAGCAGTCGGACGAGATAGAGCCGCCAGAGCGCCCCCGGGAGGGTGTGCGGCCCGGAACGCGCCCACAGCTCGGCGAGTGCGTCGATGCCGTGCTCGTCGGTGTAGTGCACGAGCCTCTCGACGACCTCGGGGTCGGCGGCCTCGCGTGCGCGGGTGAGCAGCACGCGCGCGGTCTCGTGCGCGGCACGCATCACCGCGGCGGGGTCCTGTGAGCCGGCGAAGGCCTCGAACTGATGCCCCTCGAAGAGTGCCGGCTTTCGGAAGTTCTCGACCACTCCCCCACGCTACGCGCGGTCGGGCTCCTTCAGCAGGCTCACCGGGTCGACGCCGAGTCGCTGCGCGAGCCGCTCGAGCGTCTGCAGGGTCAGGTTTCGCTCCCCGCGCTCGACACCGCCCATGAAGGTGCGGTGCACGCCGATCTCGTCGGCGAGTTCCTCTTGGCTCAGGCCGCGCTCCCGGCGCAGGCGTCGGATGTTGCGGCCGACGATGTGCTGCAAGTCACCTTCCACATCTCGTAACGTTCCCGACCGCTACTTGAAAGTCTACATACTGATGAGTAGCATTCAGTCGATCCGCCGTTGTGGGCGGGTCCTGCCCCTGGCTCCGGGGGCGGCGTCTCCCGGTCCGATCCACCGTGCGTCGCCCCCGGTTGCCCCCGCGAGGGCTCCTCCCCCGCCCGTGCGCCGCACGTGCCTCCCCCGGGGCGGGGGCGGTGTCCGACACGTCGTCTAGCGTGCCGACACCGGAACCGAGAGCGAGGACGATGAGACGCCAGTGCCCTCCGTGGTGCGTCGCCGACCACGACGCCGAAGACGAGCGCGACGTCGTGCGCCACCGCGGAGCCACGCGCGACGTCGCGATCGTCCTGGAGGGCCGCGGTGGTGAGCCCCCGCGTTCCGGGGAGCTGCTCGTGGAGGTCTCCCGCCGCCACGACGAGGTCGCCGTGTGGGTCTACCTCGGCGACGGCTGGACGGGGTTCTCGCTGTCGCTCGAGTCGGCATCCCGGTTGTCGTCGACGTTGAGCGACGCCCTCCGCGACGCTGACGGTCACCGCTCACCCCCGCGGCCATGACGATGACCGCCGCTCGGTGCCCCCGGTGGGTCTCGATCCCACGACCCGGCGCTTAAAAGGCGTCTGCTCTGCCAACTGAGCTACGGGGGCTGACTGTGGTCAAGCGTACTTTGACCGCGTGAAGCGATGTGTCACCTGTCGTCGGCAACTGACTCCCCACGACTTCAACCGCAAGCGGGCCTCGCGCGATGGCCGGCAGAACGTCTGCCGCGACTGCAACCGCGAGCGGGCGCGGCGGTACTACGCGGAGAACCGCGACCGCCACCTGCGGACGATCCGTGCTCGCACCATCGAGGCGCGGAGACGCGCTCTCGCGTATGTCGGGCTCCACCTTCTGAGCCATCCGTGTGTCGATTGCGGAGAACGCGACCCTCGCGTCTTGGACTTCGACCACCGACCAGGCTCGGGCAAGACCGCGGATGTCATGCGATTGGTGCGCAACGGGCACTCCATCACACGCATCGAGTCGGAAATCGCACGCTGCGACGTGCGCTGTCGCAACTGCCACGCGCGCGTCACCTCCGAGAGGCGGGCGCGTGATTGGCGGACTACCCTCATGCGTCAACACGAGGAGACGTCCCGCCCGGCTGAGTAACCTGATCTCGTGTCCTACGAAGAACGCCGCAGCGCCGCCAGCCGACTCAACGCCCGCATCGCGGAGGTGCGCGAGGGCTGGGGGAGCGGAAAGGTCTTCGACGAGAACCGCGAGCTGCTCGGACAGCTCGTCTCGCGGGTCTCCCTCGCGCAGAATGGGCACGAGCCGCAGTACGTCTCCGCCGAGTTCGACGACGACTGGGCGCGCGTGACCGTCTTCCTCGAGAGTGCCGTGGTGGACGCGTCGTTCAAGGAGGGCGCGCTCATCGTCGATGTGCTTCCGCTCGACATCGCGTCGATCCGCATCACCGCGACCCAGGATGTGCTCGACGGCGACGCGCGCTTCGACCCCGAGCAGCCGATCGCCGTCAACGTGACACTCGCCGAGGGCCGCACCCTCACCCTGCGCGGCACGGGCGACGAGGATGACCAGCTCACGCGCTACCTCCCCCTGCTGTTCGCCAAGACCACGGGCTGAGGGTGGCCGACCCGCGCACGCCCTCGCCGACGCGGCCACCCTACTTCTGGCTGTCGGTGCTCGGCGCGCTGCTCGGGCTGCTCGCGCTCGGCCTGCGAGTCGTGACGCTCCCCGAGGGCGGCGCGCGTCCGTTCCTCCTCGGCCTCGTGGCGGCCCTCGCTCTCACGGCCGTCATCCTCGGGGCGTTCGCCCTCCGCATCCGGTCGCGCATGCGGGTCGCCGCCACCGCCTACCCCGACGCGGTCCTCATCCCGATCGCCGTCGGAACGGCGACGTCGGTCGCCACGCGCTGGCTCGCCGAGCGGTTCGCCGAGCCCGCGCTGCACCTCCGGCCGTCCGGTTACGCGACGGTCGCCGTCGACTCCGCCGGAGTGCACGTCGTCGCGTCCCCTTCGCGACCGCACGGGCACATCCCGGCCGCCGCGGTCACCCTCGGACCGATCGGCCGCACGATCATCGGCCTGCGCGAGGTCGACGCACTCGTGCTCGAGGTCGAGGCCGGCGAGCAGACAGCTCCACTTTCGCTCGTGCCGATGCGGCTGCGCGGCAACCCGCTCCGCACCCTCACCGACGCCGAACTGCTCGCGGTGACGGCGCGCATCGAAGACGCCCTGGCGGGCCGCCCCGTGAGCCCGGGCTGGGGCTACTGACCGGTCCGTGGCGACCGCTAGCCTCGGGACCGTGAGCGACCTTCCCGCGCCCCCTGACCCGACGCCGTCGACCCCCGGGGTTCCCGCCGGGTGGTACAACGACCCCACGACCGGTCGGATGCGGTGGTGGGACGGGGGCGCCTGGACCGAGCACTTCCATCCGCCCGCCCCGCCACAGCCGATCTACGGTCCACCCGGGTCGACCCCGACCGGCTACATCCAGCCCGGATACGTCCAGCCGGGCTACGGCCGCCCCAGTAACAACGCAGCCACGGCCTCGCTCGTGCTCGGCATCGTCGGCTTCGTCATCACACCGATTCCGTTCTTCATCGGATTCTTCTTCGGCGGCATCCCCGCGTTGCTCGCTGTGATCTTCGGCATCGTCGGGCTCGTGCGTTTCGGTCAGGTCCGCGTCGGTCAGGCGATGTCGATCGTCGGGTTGTGCCTCGGTGGCTTCATGCTGCTGCTGATCCCGCTCGGCGCAGGCACCATCTGGTGAGCGGCCGCGGACTCAGACGGTCGTGCCGAAGAGCAGCCCGAGCAGGTAGGTGACGGCGGCGGCGCCGAGGCCGATCGCGAGTTGCCGCAGTGCTCGACGCAGGAGCGAGCCGCCCGACAGCAGCCCGACGATCGCACCCGTCGCGAGCAGCGCCGCCCCGACCGACGCCGACGCGATCGCGACGGCGCCGAACCCGGTCGCGCCCGCGAGGTACGGGATGACCGGGATGAACGCTCCCGAGGCGAAGAACAGGAAGCTCGACACCGCCGCCGCCCACGCCGAACCGATGCCGTCGTGGTCATCGGGCGTCGGGTCGACCACGACTCCCGCGTCGTCGAGGTGCAGAGTCGCGAGCACCTCCTGCGCGTGCCGACGCGCCTCCTCCGGCTCCATCCCGCGCGCGCGGTAGACGAGCGCGAGCTCGTTCGCGTCGACGTCGAGGTGCGGCAGCGCGTGCTGCGACTCGGGGTCGGGTCGGGATGCCTCCAGCAGTTCGCGCTGGGACCGCACCGAGATGTACTCCCCCGCGCCCATCGAGAGCGAGCCGGCCAGGAGTCCGGCGACTCCCGTGATGAGCACGGCCTGCGGCGGCAGTCCGGTCGCACCGACGCCGAGCACGAGGGCGAGGTTGGAGACGAGTCCGTCGTTGATGCCGAACACGGCGGCGCGGAGGCCGCCCGCGAGCTTGCGCCGACCGCGCGCGGCGAGTCCACGCAGCACCTCGCCGTGGATGCGCTCGTCGGCCGCCATGGCCTCCGTTGCGTCGGCGTCGCCGTCGTAGGGCGAGCGTCCCTCAGCCCGCTGGGCGAGCGCGAGCACGAAGAGCGAGCCGAAGCGCCGCGCCATGAGGATGAGCAGGCGGCTGCCGAGGCTCGCGGGCCCGGGTTCGCGAGCCTCCGCCCCGAGGAGCGCCACCCAGTGCTGCTCGTGACGCTGTTCGGCGTCGGCGAGGCCCAGGAGGATGTCGCGCTCCTCGCCCGTGTAGCGCTCGGCGAGCTCCCGGTAGAGGGCGCCCTCCGCCCGCTCGTCGGCGAGGTAACGGCGCCAGCGGCGGCGTCGGGCGTTCTCCGAGCCGCCCGTCATCAGGACGTTCCGGGCGTGTAGCGCAGCCCCCACGAGCCTTCCGACGAGGCGCCGGGCTCGATCCACTGCAGCCCCTGGCCGGAGTTGAGCGCATCCGGCGGAGCGGTCATCGGCTCGACCGCGATCGCGAGGCCCTTCACCCCGTCGCGCGGGAAGATCGGCGTCGTGAAGACCTGGACGTAGCCCCAATCGACGTCTTGCACGAGCTCGACGGTCGAGCCGTCGGGCGCGGTGAGCCAGGCGCTCGCGCCGTCGCGATGGGTCACGCCGCCGAACGCCGTGTCGTAGTCGAGGTCACCGACCCGCAGCCCCTGCCGCACATCGAAGCGGGTGCCGTCGACCGGGCGTTCGGCGATCGGGTTGAGCCGATCGTCGACGTCGAAGTAGGTGGCCGCGGCCACGGTGAGCACGAGGTCTTCCACCGGGGCATCGCCGACGCGGAGGAACGGATGCGATCCGACGGCCCACGGCGCCCGGCTCTCGCCGAGGTTGGTGACGCCGTGGGTGACGGTGATGCCGTCGGGGCGCACCTCGTAGCGCACCCAGGTGTCGAGCGTGAACGGCCAGCCGTGCTGCGGCGGGAGGAACGCGCCGAGCGTCACCGACGACTCCGTCTGCTCGCGCACCTCGTAGTCGGCGGTGCGCAGCAGGCCGTGCAGCGCGTTGTCGCGGGCCACCTCGGTGATGTCGAGCTGCTGCTCTTCGCCGTCGTGCGTCCAGCGGCCGTCGCGCACGCGGTTGGGCCACGGCGCGAGGATGATGCCGTTGCCGAACGGCGGTGGCGTCGTGCCGTCGTACGGCTCGGTGATCGGGATGCCGCCCACGGTCACTCCGCGGAGCACGGCGGCGACCGTGCCCACCTCGACACGGACGCCGTCGGCGTCGAGGACGAGGTGCTTTCCGGCGGCGTCGTTTCGGTTCACGACAAGCAGCCTAGGACGCCGTGCGGCGCCTTCGTCCGCGCGGCGACATCCTTTCGATTCCGAAAGATAGATTTCAGTACCGTAAGCAGGGTGACCGGCATCGTGAAGCGCGCGACGCGGCTCGCCGACGGGCGCGAGCTCCTCTACTTCGACGACGCCGACACGATTCTCGGGCCGGAGCGCCGGATCGACGCGCGCACGCTCGACCCCCGTCCCGAGACGGCGCGGATGCGGCAGGACGTGCTCACGGGCGACTGGGTCTCGATCGCCGCCGCGCGCCAGAACCGCGTCTTCCTGCCGCCCGCGAACCGCGACCCGCTCGCTCCGCAGACCCCGGACAACCCCTCCGAGGTGCCCGACCTCTACGACGTCGCCGTCTTCGAGAACCGCTCGCCGTCGTTCGGGCCCGCCCTCGGCGACGACCCGGGCGCCCCGCACGGCCTCGATGACCTCGCCGAGCTCGGGCTCGGACGGGAGCGCACGTCGGTCGGCCGGTGCGAGGTCGTCTGCTTCAGCCCCGAGCACGAGGGCTCGTTCGGCACGCAGACCGAGAGCCGCGCGCGCAC
>NZ_JBMRCP010000063.1:0-11161 GCF_057350545.1 Pseudolysinimonas sp.
CTCGAGGAGGCGCTCGCGCACGTCGAGCGCGACTACGAGCTCGTGCTCATCGACTGCGCTCCCTCGCTGAACGCCCTCACCCGCACCGCGTGGGCGGCCTCCGACCGTGTCGGCGTCGTCACCGAGCCGGGACTCTTCTCCGTCGCCGCCGCCGACCGCGCCCTCCGCGCGATCGAAGAGATCCGCCGCGGCCTGTCGCCGCGCCTCCAGCCGCTCGGCATCATCGTCAACCGCGCCCGCGTGCAATCCCTCGAGCACCAGTTCCGCATCAAGGAGCTGCGCGACATGTTCGGCCCCCTCGTGCTCTCCCCCCAGCTCCCCGAGCGCACGTCCCTGCAGCAGGCCCAGGGCGCCGCGAAGCCCCTCCATATCTGGCCCGGCGACGGAGCTCAGGAAATGGCGAGGAACTTCGACCAGCTGCTCGAGCGCGTCATGCGCACGGCTCGTCTCGGCGACGAAGAGCCCGGGGCTCAGGTCTCTTAACCCCCAGCCTTCGCAGGACTCGCGGAGGCTTCCGACCCCGTTCGCGAGTCAATCGGGGTAGGGGTCCCCGCTCTTGACTCGCGAACGGGGTCGGGAGCCGAAGCCCCCGAGATCTGTCAGGAGAGCTAGCTCGCGGCGCGGGCGGCGCGGCGGGCGGCGAGTTCGTCGGAGGGGTCTTCCGCCGGGGCGAACTCGACGTCGACGAGGTTGCTCTCGACCTCGCGCAGCACCTTGCCGACGGCGATGCCGAAGACGCCCTGTCCTTGCGAGACGAGGTCGATGACCTCCTCGTCGGACGTGCACAGGTAGACGGACGCGCCGTCGCTCATGAGCGTCGTCTGGGCGAGGTCGTTGATGCCGGAGCTGCGGAGCTGCTCGACGGCGACCCGGATCTGCTGGAGCGAGATCCCGGTGTCGAGGAGTCGCTTGACGAGCTTGAGCACGAGGATGTCGCGGAAGCCGTAGAGGCGCTGCGATCCGGAACCTGCCGCACCGCGCACCGTGGGCTCGACCAGCTGCGTGCGCGCCCAGTAGTCGAGCTGGCGGTAGGAGATGCCGGCGGCTTTCGCCGCGACCGTCCCGCGGTAGCCCGCCGACTCGTCGAGCTCGGGGAGGCCGTCCGTGAACAGCAGGGGCTCGGCCGCGTAGCGCGAGGAGTCGCTCCGGGTCACTTCCGCCATGTCGAATCCCTAACCTTCAGGTTGAACTTGAGGTTCAAGCTCTGCTGCGCTCTCACGCTACCCCCACCCTCGCAGCCCGACAACGACATCCGGGCGTGTCGCGGCCAAATCGACCGCCGCAGACCTCAGAGCTTGCCGAGCGCGCTGCGGATGAGGCTCGACCGCACGATCTCGAGCTGCCCCGCGATCTCGCGCGCCATCTCGTTCACCTTCGCGCGACTCGCGGCGTCCTTGCGCCGGGCGACGGGGGTCAGAGCGCTCTCGATGAGCCCGAGCTCCCGCTCCGCCGACGCGCGGAAACCCCGCAGGTGCCGCGGCTCGATGCCCGAGCGCTGAAGCTCGACGAGCGCCCGGAGCACGGCGAGAGCATCCTCGCCGTAGGTGTCGCCCGCGACGATGAGGGATGCCGTGATCGCGTCGCCGAGGAGCATCGCGTTCGCACCCGACTCCTTGATGAGCTCGGCGCGACTCAGTCGACGATCCGCGGCGAGCATCGAGGGCGCCATGACGGTCGCGCCGCCGGGCAGCACCGGGTCGCGTCCGGCGTCGAGGTCGTCGAGGTAGGTGCGGATGACCTTGAGCGGCAGGTAGTAGTCGCGCTGCATCGAGAGCACGAGGCGCAGACGCTCGAGGTCGGCGGGCGAGAACTTGCGGTACCCCGACTCCGTGCGCGAGGGCGTGACCAGGCTGCGCTCCTCAAGGAAGCGCAGCTTCGACGGCGACAGGTCGGGGAACTCGGGGCTGAGCCGTGCGAGCACCTGCCCGATGCTCAAGAGGTTCGATCCCCCGGCCGAACGAGCCGGGGAGACAGCGGACGCCACTACTTGGCGCTCGTCTTATCGAGGCGCGACGCGTAGAACGTCAGACGGAACTTGCCAACCTGCACTTCGGCTCCATCGCTCAGCAGGGCGGATTCGATGCGGACGCCGTCGAAGTACGTGCCGTTGAGCGATCCGAGATCGCGCACCTGGAACGCCGTGCCCACGCGCACGAAGTCGGCGTGGCGACGCGACACGGTCACGTCGTCGAGGAAGATGTCGGCCTCGGGGTGACGGCCGGCGACGGTGACGTCGGCGTCGAGCAGGAAGCGCGCTCCGACATTGGGGCCACGTCGCACGACGAGCAGGGCCGAACCCGAAGGCAGTGCCGCAATGGCCTCCTGCTCGTCCGGCGAGATCCCCGCTTCCATCGCGGCGAGCTGGGCCGAGAACTCAGCCGTGAAGTGCGCCGTCGTGTCGTTCGAGGACGCTGCGCCGTTCTCAGCACCGGGCTCGTTCGGCTCGACCATCCTGACCTCCTACCGATCCACAGTATCGGATGAGGCCGCGCCCGCCACCCGGAGATCCCGGATCATCCGAACTGCCTGGAGTGCATAGGCCACGCCCGCCCACCAGTAGAGGAAGAGACCCCAGATCGCGGCCGCCCATCCGAGCGGGAGGGCGATCCACGCCGTCTCGTGCACCGCGAAGGCGAGCAGCAGCACGGGCATCGCGAAGAGCACCGCGAAGGTGCCCATCTTGCCGAGGTGGTGGACGGGCAGCGGCCCATAGCGGTGGTTGGCGAGCACGATCCCGAGCACGATGAGCAGCACGTCGCGGGCGATGAGCGCGGCCACGAACCACCAGGGCAGGGCGCCGATGAAGGCGAGTCCGAGGAGCGTCGTCAGGATGAACAGCCGATCGGCCGCGGGATCGAGCAACTGCCCCAGGCGCGAGATCTGGTTGAAGTGGCGCGCGATGTAGCCGTCGACGAAGTCGGTCGCCGACGAGGCCGCGATCACGAGCACCGCCCAGCCGTACTGCTCGGTGACGAGCAGCCAGAAGAAGACGGGAATGAAGAGCAGTCGCAGGAACGAGAGCACGTTCGGGATCGTCCAGACCCGCGAACTCACCGCTGGCTTCATGCGCCCCACCTCCCTCGCACATCCTAGAGTCGATCCATGCACCCCCTTCTCGTCGTGATCGCAGTCGCCGGCGCCGTCGCCGCCTTCTGCTGGATCGCCTCCCTCGTCAGCAAAGACCACTCCTGGGTCGACCGCCTCTGGTCGATCGTTCCCGTCGTCTATGTCTGGATCTTCGCGGGCGCCGCCGGCCTCGCCGATGCGCGCCTCGACATCATGGCCGTGCTCGTCACCCTCTGGGGCGCGCGGCTCACCTTCAACTTCGCGCGCAAGGGCGGGTACACGGGGGTCGAGGACTACCGCTGGCCGATCCTCCGCGCACGCATGTCACCGTGGCAGTTCGGCATCTTCAACATCCTGTTCATCGTGCTCTACCAGCACGCCCTGCTCGTGCTCATCACGCTCCCGGCCCACACCGCCTACGAGAACCGCGGCACTCCGCTCGGTGCGCTCGACCTCGTCGTGGCCGCGGTGTTCCTGCTGCTTCTCGCCGGCGAGACGATCGCCGACCAGCAGCAGTGGCGCTTCCACCAGCAGAAGAAGGCCGCCGTCGCCGCCGGCCGCCAGCCCGAGACCCGGTTCCTCCAGTCGGGACTCTGGCGGTTCTCGCGCCACCCCAACTTCTTCTTCGAGCAGGCACAGTGGTGGGCGTTCTTCTTCTTCGGTGCGGTCGCCGCGGGGTCGCTCCTGCAGTGGACCGTGGTCGGCGCCGCGCTGCTCACGGGCCTCTTCATCGGGTCGACCATCTTCACCGAGAGCATCACCAAGTCGAAGTACCCCGAGTACGCCGACTACCAGGCGACCACGTCGATGCTCGTGCCGCTGCCGCCGCGTCGCGCGCGGGTAGCGCAGGTCGCCTGAGTACACAAGGGGATGCCGCGAACCGACGCGCGCGCGTGAACTGGTTCCCGAGGAAAGGAGACTCACCATGTCTCTCTTGGGAATCATCATCGCCATCGTCGCCGTCGCTCTGCTGCTGACGGGTGGCTTCGTGCAGTCCTTGCAGTTCCTGCTCTGGGTAGGGATCGTGCTGGCCGTCATCGCGGTCATCGTGTTCCTCGTCCGCTTCATCGGATCGGGCGGACGCGCACGCGTCTGACCGACCGGTGTTCCGCGCCGCGCCCCGGACTTCCGTCGGGGGCGCGGCGCGCTGGGTTAACCTCGCAGACATGTCGTGCATCCGGTTCAACACTCCCGCCCAGCGGTTGCAGCTGGCCGCGAACGCCCCGTCGATGCGCACGCCCGACGAGGTCGCCCAGCACTACCGCTCCCCTGAGATGACGGAGAGCAAGATCCGCCGGCTGCGTCTGCTCGCCGAGAGCGCTAATCCGAAGATCCGCGAGCGTGTGGCCGCCGACTATCACGCCCCGGACGACCTGGTTGCGAAGCTCGCGAAAGATCCGGATGCCGGTGTGCGGGCGACCCTCGCCCGCAACGAGACGGTCTCGTGCGACATCCTGCGCGACCTCGCCCGCGACGAGTCGGAGACGGTGCGCGGGTTCGTCGCCGTCAACTACTTCGTGCCCGACGACGCGATGGCCGAGCTCGCCGACGACGAGAGTCCCGTCGTTCGCGGTCTCGTCGCCTGGAAGGCGCGGCTGGCGTCGGCGGACGCCGCCGAAGGATCAGGCGCGCAGCAGTTCGTCGAGGCGTAGCCGCAACTCGGGCCACGTGCTGCCGAAGCCGGGATGCAGCGGCAGAGTCCCGACCTCGTCGAACGGCACCCAGCGCAGCGCCTCGCTCTCGGCATCGCCGAGGATCGGCGCGAACAGTTCCTCGGCTCGCGCGAGCACCGTCGTGTACGACCAGTACCCGAGGTCGAAGACGCTCGTGTCGAGCACCGTGACGAGTTCGGGCGGCACGCCGGCCTCCTCGTCGGCCTCGCGGATGGCCGCGGCCTCGGGTGTCTCCTCGGCCTTGCGTGCTCCCCCGGGCAGACCCCAGGTGCCGCCGAGGTGACTCCACACGGCACGGAGCTGCAACAGCACCCCGGCGTCGGGATGGGCGAGCAGCAGACCCGCGGCGCCGTACGTTCCCCAGTAGCGGCCGCGCGGCCCGTCGACCCAGGTGTCTTCAGGGCCCCGCGGTCGGCGTGCCTCGGGGTCGTGCGTCGCGCGGGTCACCTCACGTACTTTACGGTCTCGCACTTTAGGGTCGAGGCATGGCCGATCGCCTGGACTCGTGGATCTGGGCCGTGCGGCTCGTGAAGACCCGGTCGGCCGCGACGGCGATGGTGCGCGCCGGGCACGTACGGCTCAACGGCGACCGCGCGAAGGCTGCCGCTCCGGTGAAGCCGGGCGACGAGGTGCGGCTGCGGGTCGGCGACGTCGCGCGCATCGTCGTCGTGCGAGAGGTGTTCGCGAAACGCGTCGGCGCGCCACAGGCCGCTGCCGCGTACGACGACCTCACTCCCCCGCCGCCACCCCCCGAGGAACGCGTGCTCACGGCGACCCGTGAGCGCGGTGCGGGTCGCCCGACCAAGCGCGACCGGCGCCTGATCGACCGTCTCAAGGACCCGTTCGACGAGGGCTGACGAGACCTCAGCGCGCGACGTTGACGAGCCCGCTGAACCCCTCGGGCACGATCACGAGGTTGCCCGCCGCGGCGAGCTCCTTGAGGGTGTCGAGGTAGCGCTGCTGCAGGATCGCGTCGGTGAGGCTCGCGTTGAGGATCGCGTTGGCATCCGCCTCGGCCTGCGCCTGCACGACCTTCTGCTGCGCCGACACCTTCGCCGCCTCGAGACGGTTCTGTTCGGTCTGCACCTGGATGGCGGCCTCCTGCGCGGCCGCGAACGCCGCCGTGACCTGCTCGCCGTAGCGGATCTCCTGGAGCGCGACGTCTTCGACGATGATGCCGTCGTTCTCCCACCGCCGTTCGAGCGCTTCGAGGATGCGCTCCTGCACGGTGTCGCGGTCGGTGAGCATGTCGATCGTCGAGAAGCTGCCGGGCACCGAGCGCACGACGGAGCGGATGTCGTTGAAGATGAGGCGCGTACGCAGGTTGTCCTCGTTGAGGTACTCGCTGTAGATGTCGATCACCGCTCCGGGGTCGAGCGAGTAGCGGATCGCGATGTCGAGGTTCGCCGTGACGCCTTCGGCATCCTGCACCGTGATCTGCGGACCGTCGGGGCTGCCGCCGATGTTGTCGCCTTCGCCGTAGGACTGTTCGCTCACGAAGACGGCGCGCTGGTTGCGCACGTCGAAGGTGACGGTGTCGACCCACGGGGCCTTCCAGTGCAGGCCCGGCGCCGTCTGGGAACCGAGGATCGCCCCGGTCCAGTCGCGCAGCACATTGGCCTGCCCGACGTCCTGACGGAAGAACGACGAGAGCACGAGAAACAGGGCGCCGAGGAAGAACAGCACGATCGCGACCCAGCGGGCGACGCGCGAGATGATCACGTTCGTGCCCCGGCGGAACGCGCTGCCGTTCGGGGTGTCGCCGGCCGCCACCACCCGGGCGCGGGCGTTCGACGCGGCGACGACGAGGGCGACGACGCCGGCGAGGAGGAAGATCAGGCTGACGATGAACATGGCGTCAGGATAGTGACGCGACGTTCCTCCGGGCGAACTCAGCCCTGCGAGGAGCCCTGCGCGAGCCCCTGCTCGACCGCCGCGACGACCTCGGGAGCGTCGGGCAGCGTCTGCGGGCGGAACCGTGACACGGTGCCGTCGGGGGCGATCACGAACTTCTCGAAGTTCCACATCACCTTGCCGGCCTTGCCGGCGGCGTCCTTCTCCCGCGTGAGCGCCGCGTAGAGCGGGTGCTTCTGCGGACCGTTCACTTTCGTCTTGTCCATGAGCGGGAAGGTGACGCCGTAGGTGGTCGAGCAGAACTCCTGGATCTCCTCGGTCGACCCGGGCTCCTGCCCGAGGAACTGGTTGCACGGGAAGCCGAGCACCGTGAACCCCTGGTCGGCATACTGCCGCTGCAGCTCTTCGAGCTGGGCGTACTGCGGGGTCAGCCCGCACCGCGAGGCGACGTTGACGACGAGCACGGTCTGGTCGCCGTAGTCGGCGAGCGTGGCCTGCTTCCCGTCGATCGTGGTGAACGGGATGCTGCGGATGCTCTCGTCGATCGCCATGATCCGAGCCTAAGTCGGGTTCCCGCTCCGCGCTGGCCCGAAGGCTCCGGTTAAGCCAGGAACGCCCGGTGCTGGGGGGAGCACCGGGCGTTTCCCGATCATGGGGGGGGGACTGCTGGGTATTACTGGGGGAAATCTGAGGGGGGGGGGGGGGGCCGTTGCTGGTGGATTAATCGGCCCCCTCGCTCATCCGAGTGGCAGACGAGGGATTCGGGTTCCTCGCCGGGGGTGTGCCACCCGAGTCAGGTTCGCTTCGGGGGAGTTGCGTTCCGTCTGAGATCAATCTGCACGACCAACCTCAAGATGCGCTGCCTCCTACCCTCAAGATTCGGCGTCAACCCTCAAGATTCGCCAAAGATCCGCGCCTACTCTTAACGCGTGAACGAGATCACGCACGAGCCCGATGCCCACCGGTACGTGATGTACCGCGGCGGCGAACTGGTGAGCGTGTTGGAGTACCGCGACCAGGGTGCGGGCACCGTGATGCACCACACGGTCACGATCCCGAAATTCCGCGGCCACGGCTACGCGGGCGAACTCGTCGAGTTCGCGGTGAACGACGTCGAGGAGCGAGGCGCCGGCCCCATCCACCCCACCTGCTGGTACGTCGCCGACTGGTTCGCCGCGCATCCCGACCGTTCCTCGCTGCTCGCGGCACGATGACCCCGCGCCGCGGCTACCTCGCGGCCGACGTGCGCGCCGCCGAGAAGCCGCTGCTCGAGGCCGGCGAGCCGCTCATGCGCCGCGCCGCGGCCGCCCTCGCCGCCGAGCTGCGCGAGCTCACGCCGCACCGGCTGCTCGTGCTCGTCGGTTCCGGCGACAACGGTGGCGACGCCCTCTTCGCGGCCGCGGAGCTCGCGGCGGCGGGCGCCGAGGTCGATCTCGTCGCGACGGGCGACCGCCATCACGCGGACGGCGGAGCGGCGGCCCTCGCCGCCGGGGCACGCTGGGCGGAGGCGGATGCCGTCGCCGACCTCGCCGCGCGTGCCGACGTCATCGTGGACGGCATCCTCGGCACCGGTTCCTCCCCCGGGCTCCGCGGTCGTGCGCGCGACCTCGTCGCCGCCGTGCTGCCGGCCCTCGACCGCGCGGATCGTCCGCGCGTGGTGGCCGTCGATCTCCCGAGCGGGATCGGGCCGGACGACGGCGCCGTTCCCAATCCGTTCGTGCTGCCGGCCGATCTGACCGTCACCTTCGGAGCGGAGAAGGCGGGTCTGCTGCGAGAGCCGGGATCGCGCTACACCGGCCGCGTCGTGCTCGTCGACCTCGGGCTCGACCCCTACCTGCCCGACACTCCCGAGGTCACCGCGGAGTGAGGCGGAACACCCGCAGCGTGCGCCCGGCCGTCACCTCGTACTTGCGGTAACCCGGCCAGTTGCGTTCGAGCTTCGGCCAGGTCGCCTCGCGCTCGTCGTCGGGGAGCATCCGCGCCCGCACGGAGATGCGGCGGCCGTGCAGGCTCACCGCGACCTCGGGATGCGCGAGCAGGTTCGCGGTCCACGCGGGATGGGTGTCACGGGCGAAGTTGCTGCCCGTCACGAGGAACTCCTCGCCGTCGGGGCAGTACATGAGCACCGCCTCGCGCTCGATCCCCGACTTCGCGCCGGACGTGTGCAGCACGAGGGTCGGCACCCCGAGCCCGGAGAGCTGCACGCGCCCGCCGGTGACCCGCGCCATGACGCGCTCGAGCGGCGGCATGACCGTCGGCCCGATCCGTCGGAAGAACGCGGTGCGCGAGAACCACGCGACGGGCGGGCGGAGCGGACGGGGAAGGGCCACGGCACTCATCCTGCCGGGAATGCGCCGCGACGTCGCGCGCTTGCATTTCCCATGAAACGCATCGGGTTCCTGACGTTCGGCCACTGGGCGCCCGGTCGCGAGGCGACGGTCACGACGGCCGGTGACGCTCTCCTGCAGACGCTCGACCTCGCGGTCGCGGCGGAGGAGGTCGGCGCCGACGGCGCGTTCGTGCGCGTGCACCACTTCGCGCGGCAACTCGCCTCGCCCTTCCCTCTTCTCGCCGCGATCGGCGCGCGCACCTCGCGGATCGAGATCGGCACCGCCGTGATCGACATGCGCTACGAGAACCCCCTCTACATGGCCGAGGATGCCGCGGCGGCCGACCTGCTGAGCGGCGGTCGACTGCAGCTCGGCCTGTCGCGAGGCTCCCCCGAGACCGCACTCCGCGGCTCGGAGTCGTTCGGCTATGTACCGGCCGACGGCGAGACGGATGCCGACCTCGCGCGCCGGCACACCGAGGTCTTCCGCGCCGCGATCGCCGGTGCCGGCGTCGCGATGTCCAACCCGCAGATGACCGGGGTCTCTCAGCCGCTTCCGATCGAGCCCCGCTCCCCCGGGCTGCCCGACCGGATCTGGTGGGGCGCCGGCACCCGGGCGACCGCGGTCTGGGCAGCCGAGCAGGGCATGAACCTCATGTCGTCGACCCTCCTCACCGAGGAGACCGGAGCCACGCTCGCCGACCTGCAGGCGGAGCAGATCCAACTCTTCCGCGACGCGTGGGCCACGGCCGGCCACGACCGCGAGCCGCGCGTCTCGATCAGCCGCAGCATCCTGCCGATCATCGACGACGAGACCGAGCACTACTTCGGGCTGCGCGCCCAGGTCGACGGCAAGGACCAGGTCGGCCACCTCGACGGAGGCCTCGCACGCTTCGGTCGGTCGTACATCGGAGCGCCGGATGTCATCGCCGCCGAGCTCGCCCAGGATGCCGCCGTGCAGGCGGCCGACACGATCCTCGTGACCGTGCCCAACCAGCTCGGCGTCGACTTCAACGCGCGCATCCTCGAGTCGATCGTAAAGGACGTCGTCCCCGCCCTCGGGTGACTCCGGGTGGTTCGTCGGGCCGCACGTAGTAGTTGTCGAGCCCTACGATCATGCGTACCGGCACGGACCACCATCTTGTGCCCGTCGAGTCGCGACATCCAGGGAGCCCAACGTGAGCAGTCCGAGCGAAGACGCCGTCAAACAGAAACTTGGCATCGAGTCGTGGAGGAATCTCTCGAAGGACGGGGTACTGCGGCTCGTCGCGATGATGCCGGACCTCAGCAAAGATGTCGCGCTCAAGATCGCCGAGCAGTTTCCCGACTTCAAGCTCCTGGCGACAGAGACCCTCAACGCAATCGGCGAGCACCTCAAGGCCGCGCTCGATTCGAATCACAAGAGCCAGAAGCGCGTCTACCGCGCCTACCAGAAGGCTCAAGACGCCTACATCCGGGAACTCGACCGGGATCTCACGGTGGAAGAACGTCGTGCGATCTACGACCGCATTCTCGATGTCGCCGATCGAGTGGACAAGAAGGATGACAAGGGCAAGGACTTCATTCTCAGGGCGCTGTCCCTGGTTGGAGCGTCGCTCGGTGTCGTCATCCTCGCTGCGCTCGCCGTCCTGGGCGGCAAGGCCGCGCTCGAACAAGGCGACAAGAGCAGCTAGACCCGCGGACTGAGCAACCGCCGCGCGCCCATAAGCTTGAGCCTCGTGTCCAAGGTGCTGAGCTCCCTCCCCGTCGGCGAACGCGTCGGCATCGCCTTCTCCGGAGGGCTCGACACCTCCTGCGCCGTGGCGTGGATGCGCGACAAGGGCGCGATCCCGTTCACCTACACGGCCGACATCGGGCAGTACGACGAGCCCGAGATCGACAAGGTACCCGCACGCGCCCTCGAGTACGGCGCCGAGGCGGCCCGGCTCGTCGACGCGAAGTCGGCGCTCGTCGAAGAGGGGCTCGTCGCGCTGCAGTGCGGCGCGTTCCACATCCGCTCGGGTGGCAAGACCTACTTCAACACGACGCCGCTCGGGCGCGCGGTCACGGGCACGATGCTCGTACGCGCCATGAAGGAGGACGGCGTCGAGATCTGGGGCGACGGCTCCACGTACAAGGGCAACGACATCGAGCGGTTCTACCGCTACGGCCTGCTCGCCAACCCGCGGCTGCGGGTCTACAAGCCGTGGCTCGACTCGGCGTTCGTCACCGAGCTCGGCGGTCGCACGGAGATGAGCGA
>NZ_JBMRCP010000064.1:0-34426 GCF_057350545.1 Pseudolysinimonas sp.
CCCGTGGAGCCCGCTCGCCCGCGGTCGTCTCACGAAGCCGTGGGAGGACCGCGAGTCGCCGCGGGCCGGCACCGACCCGTTCACCGCGATGTACGACCGCGCGCAGGACTCGAACCGTCGCATCGTGGATGCCGTCGGCGCGGTCGCCGAGGAACGCGGCGTCACGCGCGCGCAGGTCGCACTCGCGTGGGTGCTCGGTCGCGACGTGGTGACGGCGCCCATCGTCGGAGCGACGAAGCCGCACCACCTCGACGACGCGCTCGCGGCGCTCGAGCTCGAGCTCACGCCCGAGGAGTGCGCGCGACTCGAGGAGCACTACACCCCGCGCCGGCACGAGGCGTTCGCCTGACCCGAATCGCGCCCGATGCGGTCAGCCGAGGTCGGGGTTGAAGCCCGAGGTCAGGATCACGACGCGCACGACGATGGCCGCGGCGGCGAAGATCAGGCCGAAGAGGCCGAGCACGCGACCGCGACCGGTGACGAGTGCGACGAGACCGAGCAGGGCGGCGAGGCCCGCGGTCACGAAGCCGCCGAAGAAGACGAAGAGCGCGACGATCGCGAGGCCTGCGGCGCCGAGCGCGGTGCCGACCCCGGAGAAGTCGCCGCTCGTGAGCGACGCGATCGTGCCGACGACGGCGATGATGCCGAAGACGAGGAACGCGATGTCGCCGAGCGACGTGAGCAGACCGAGCACGAACGACCAGGCGCCGACGCCGCGCTTCTTGCGCTCCACCACGACGGGCGCGGGCGCGGCGGCGGCCGGTGCGGCGACGACGTGGTCGGCGGCGGCAGGCTCGGCCACGACCGGCGCGGGCTCCGCGGCCGTCGCGGGCACCGGGGCGACCGGCTCCGCAGGCGTGGTGGCGGGAACAGCGGACTCAGGCGTCTTCGCGTCGGACATGGCACGACTGTAGTGGTCGCGCCGCTCCGGAGTCACGGCCCTGAGGAGCTGCGGGTCAGCCGCTCTTGCGGCGGAACTCCCGCTTGCCGCCCGCGGCACCCTGTGTGCCGTGGATGGCCGACTCGCCGTCGAGGTGGGCGGGCCGCTCCTGCGCGTTCTTCTTCTTCCGCTCGAGTGCCTCGCGGAACTTGCGCTTGCTCTCCTCCGAGGGAGAGGTGTCGGCGGGCTTCTCGTCCATGGGGCGAGCTTACCGACCGGCGTCGACGGAGTCGTCGACCGCGTTCTGCTGCTGCGCGATCTGGGCGCGGACGGCATCCATGTCGAGCTCGCGCACCTTGCCGATGAGGTCGTCGAGGACGGGGCGGGGGAGTGCTCCGGCCTGCGAGAAGACGCCGATGCCGTCGCGGAAGATCATGAGCGTCGGGATCGAGCGGATGTCGAGCGCCTGCGAGAGCCCCTGCTCGGCTTCGGTGTCGACCTTCGCGAACGTCATGTCGGAGTTGTCCTCGGCCGCCGCCTCGTAGATCGGGGCGAACGCGAGGCACGGGCCGCACCAGCCCGCCCAGAAGTCGACGAGCACGATGCCCGACTCGGAGGTCGGCTCGAGGATCGTGGACTCGAAGGTGTCAGCGGTCAGGGCGACGGTAGCGGCCATGCCTCCAGCCTATGCACGCCGGGCTGCGATCCGCTGGACCGCGAGGTCGACCACGACGCCGAGCGCGATCGCGACGACGACCGAGATGCCGATCGCCACGAGGGGCGAGTCGGGGAGCGCCGCTCCGAACAGCGCGCCGACGGAGAGGTTGTACACCGCCCAGGCGAGGCCTGCGACGGCGGCGAGTGGCAGGAAGCGTCGCGGCGGGAGTCCCGCGGCCCCGGCCGAGAGGTTCACCGCGATGCGGGCGTAGGGGACGTAGCGGGCCGTGAAGATCAGCACGGCGGGCCGGCTGAGCACCGTGCGTCGAGCCCGGGCGAGGGCGCGCGCGACGCGGCCCTGGCGCATCCACGCCCAGCGGTCGAGGCCGACGCGCCGTCCGATGAGGTAGCAGAGGGTGTCGCCCACGAGCGCTCCGACCGCGGCGACCGGCACGAGCAGCCCGACGGCGGGCTCGCCGCTCGCCGCGGCGAGGGCGCCGAGCGCGACGACGACCGTCTCGCTCGGCACGATCACGAGGAACGCGTCGGCGACGACGAGGAGGAACAGCACGGGGTAGATCCACGGCGACGCCGCGAGCTCGAGCACCGCGCCGGCGATCTCCTCCATGCGGCGTTTCTACCTGGTCGCGGTGAACTTCCGGTATCATGGCCGAGGCTGTCATTCGGCAGCCGTACCCGGAGCAGGCCGCACGAGGCTGGTCACCGGTGGTGGTCTTCTGAACCATCTGAGCGTTCAGAGCACTTCTACTGTTGGCCAGAACTGGCCCCGGAGGGCTCTTCTGCATGCCCCTGCTCCTGAATGAAGAGGAGCGACCCATGGAGGGTCCAGAAATCAAGTTCGCCGAGACCGTTCTCGACAACGGCAAGTTCGGCAAGCGCACCGTCCGATTCGAGACCGGCCGTCTCGCCCAGCAGGCGCAGGGCGCCGTCGCCGCCTACCTCGACGAGGAGACGATGCTGCTCTCCGCCACGAGCGTCGGCAAGCACCCGCGTGAGGGTTTCGACTTCTTCCCGCTGACCGTGGATGTCGAGGAGCGTTCCTACGCCGCCGGCAAGATCCCCGGCTCGTTCTTCCGTCGCGAGGGCCGCCCCTCGACCGAGGCGATCCTCGTCTGCCGTCTCATCGACCGGCCGCTGCGTCCGTCGTTCGCCGACGGCATCCGCAACGAGGTGCAGGTCGTCATCACCGTCCTGAGCATCGCCCCCGACGAGTTCTACGACGCGCTCGCGATCAACGCAGCCTCCGCGTCCACGCAGATCTCGGGCCTGCCCTTCGACGGCCCGATCGCCGGCGTGCGCCTCGCGCTCATCGGCGACCAGTGGGTCGTCTTCCCCAAGCACAGCCAGCTCGCCGACGCCGTCTTCGACCTCACGGTCGCCGGCCGCGTCGTCACGAACGCCGACGGCTCGGAAGACGTCGCGATCATGATGGTCGAGGCCGAGGCCACCGAAGGCGCGTGGAACCTCATCGAAGGCGGCGCGACCAAGCCGAGCGAGGATGTCGTCGCCCAGGGGCTCGACGCCGCGAAGCCGTTCATCGCGCAGCTCGTGAAGGCTCAGCAGGAGCTCGCCGCGCAGAGCGCGAAGGCGGTTCGTGACTACCCGCTCTTCCTCGACTACACGCAGGACGCCTACGACGCCGTCGCCGGTCTCGCCTACGACGAGCTCGTCGGCATCTACCAGATCGCCGACAAGAAGGAGCGCCAGGACGCCGACGACGCCCTCAAGGAGCGCGTCAAGCTCGCGATCAACGACAAGGTCAACGCCGGGGAGCTCGGCGGCGACATCCCGCCGATGGTCTCCGCGGCCTACAAGTCGGTCACGAAGAAGATCGTGCGCAGCCGCATCCTCAACGACGGCGTGCGCATCGACGGCCGTGGCGTCGCCGACATCCGTCAGCTCGACGCCGAGGTGGAGGTCATCCCGCGCGTTCACGGCTCGGCGATCTTCCAGCGCGGCGAGACCCAGATCCTCGGGGTCACGACGCTCAACATGCTCAAGATGGAGCAGCAGATCGACTCGCTGGCGCCCGTCACGAAGAAGCGCTACCTGCACCACTACAACTTCCCGCCCTACTCGACCGGTGAGACCGGCCGCGTCGGGTCGCCGAAGCGTCGCGAGATCGGGCACGGCTTCCTCGCCGAGCGCGCGCTCGTACCGGTGCTGCCCGCGCGTGAGGACTTCCCCTACGCGATCCGCCAGGTGTCGGAGGCGCTGAGCTCCAACGGCTCCACGTCGATGGGCTCGGTCTGCGCCTCGACCCTCTCGCTGCTCAACGCCGGTGTGCCGCTCAAGGCCCCCGTCGCGGGCATCGCGATGGGCCTCGTGTCGGAGACGATCGACGGCGAGACCAAGTACGCCGCGCTCACCGACATCCTCGGCGCCGAAGACGCGCTCGGCGACATGGACTTCAAGGTCGCCGGCACGTCGGAGTTCGTCACCGCGCTCCAGCTCGACACGAAGCTCTCGGGGCTCCCCGCGTCGGTGCTCGCCGGTGCGCTGAGCCAGGCCAAGGAGGCGCGCCTGCGCATCCTCGCGGTCATGAACGAAGCGATCGACGGACCGGACGAGATGGCCGCCACCGCCCCGCGCGTGATCTCGGTGAACATCCCGGTCGACAAGATCGGCGAGCTCATCGGTCCGAAGGGCAAGACGATCAACGCGATCCAGGACTCGACGGGCGCCGACATCTCGATCGAGGAGGACGGCACCGTCTTCATCGGTGCGGTCGACGGCCCGTCCGCTGAGGCGGCTCGCGCTCAGGTGCTCGCGATCGGCAACCCGATCAACCCCGAGGTGGGCGAGCGCTTCCTGGGAACGGTCGTCAAGATCGCGACCTTCGGCGCGTTCGTCTCGCTCATGCCGGGCAAGGACGGCCTGCTGCACATCTCCGAGGTGCGCAAGCTCGCCGGCGGCAAGCGCGTCGAGAACGTCGAGGACGTGCTCGGCGTCGGCCAGAAGATCATGGTCGAGATCACCAAGATGGACGACAAGGGCAAGCTGTCGCTCGCCCCGGTCGTCGACGACGCGGAGGGTGGCGACACCGACTCGTCCGCCGCGGCGAGCGAGGGCCCGGAGGCTCCCGCCGAGGGCTGATCTCGCCCCGCAACGACCGGATGCCGTCCCGCACTCAGCGGGGCGGCATCCGTCGTTCGATCAGTAGTAGTAGACCGGGGCCGCGGAGGCGGCGAGGGTCGTCGCCACGCCGACGAGGATCACGAGCGCGAGCCCGCCCGTGAGCAGCCCGAGCACGAGGGTGCGGCGGTGCGCCGGTACGAGCAGGCCGCACGTGACGATCGCCGCGTAGACGAGCACGATGAGTACGAGGAACGGGACGACACCCGACGGGTCGCCGCCCGTGAGGCACTCGGGTGGCGTCGGGTAGATCGCGATGCACGCCTGCGCGGGGCGGGGCAGCGCCCAGAGCACGCCGATCGCGAGCACCGCGAGGATGCCGGTCGGTAGGAGCCACCAGGCGAGGGAGCGCGGGCGCGCCGTCGCCGTGTCGGCCGGGGCTGAGTCGTCGATCGCGGTCATGGCGGCATCCTCTCGGCCCGGACGGGCCCTCACTGGATACGACGCGCGACAGGGCGGGAACGTTGGGTCGCGCTCGCGGAGCGGCCCTGGCGAGGGGCCGCGACCCCGACCGTCGTTGGGCGGAATCACGACCCCTCATTCAAAGGGCGACGGTCCCACCGTGCGCTGTGGACGATGGGGCTCCCGGATGGTGTGCATCCGCGCGCGTCCAACCTACGTCCGCGGCGCCGTCGAGCGGGAGGGGTTGACCCCGAGTTCGTCGATCGTTCACCGCGATCCGTCCCCCGAACGGGGGCTCGGTGTACCTCGTAACGATTCGGCCACGTCACCCGTCCACGGCGAAGACGCCGGGTTACCTTCGGAGCACGAGGTACGCGCCGCCCCCGCAGCCGGCACGTCGCAGGCGCGTGAGCGGGGTCGAGGAGGCGCCGAATGAGCGAGGACATCGCCCCGGTGGCGACACCGCCGACCGCCATGCCCGCCGTCGATTCCGGGCCGCAGCCGACCGTGCCTCCCGTGCGGCGCGGCGTCGGCCCGTCCGAACTCCGCGTCTTCCCGATCGCGCTCTCCGGCAACGTGTTCGGCTGGACCGCCGACGCGGCCGACAGCGAACGGATGCTCGACGCCTACGTCGCCCTCGGCGGCAACTTCGTCGACACCGCCGACTCCTATGCGGGAGGGCGGAGCGAGATCATCCTCGGCAACTGGGTGCGTTCGCGCGGGTCGCGCGACGACCTCGTGCTCGCGACGAAGGTCGGCAAGAGCGCCGACAACCCGGGGCTCTCCGCGCGGGCGATCCGCACGAGCGTCGAGGCGTCGCTGCGGCGACTCCGCACCGACAGGATCGACCTGCTCTACCTGCACATCGACGATCCCGACGTGCCGTTCGAGGAGACGCTGCTCGCCGTCGACGAGCTCGTGCGCGCCGGCAAGGTGCGCTACTTCGGCGGCTCGCACCACACCGGTGACCGACTCTACGAGGCGCGCATCGCGTCGGCGCAACTCGGCGTCGCCCACATGGTGGCGCTGCAGAACCAGTACAACCTGGTGTTCCGGCAGGAGTACGAGCAGGGTCTCGCGCGCGTGGCCCACGACCTCATGCTCGGCGTCATGCCGCGCTTCGCGCTCGCGAGCGGATTCCTCACCGGCAAGTACCGCGCGAAGGCAGACCTCGACGGGTCGCGCCGAGCGGAGGTCGGCCGGTACCTGAACCGGTCGGGGTTGCGTGTGCTCGCCGCGCTCGATGCGGTCGCCGCCGAACACGAGGCACCGCCCGCGACGGTCGCGCTCGCCTGGCTGCTGAGCAAGCCGAGCGTCGTCGCCCCCGTCGTCTCGGCGAGCGCCGTCGATCAGGTGTTCGACCTCGTCGCGGCCGCGCACCTGCGGCTCACGCGATCGCAGCTGACAGCACTGGACCGCGCGAGCCGGTAGCCCGCGCGGTCCAGGGTGCTGCGTCGAGGTGGGGTCAGCCGGTGACGCCGGGGATGTAGAGGTCGAGGCGCGCGCCCAGGCCGAACACGAACCAGATGATGAGCAGGATGATCGCGATGAGCGTGATCGCGACGCCTCCGCGACGGGCGCTGCCGCGGAAGGCGAGCTGGATGAGCAACAGGATCACGAGGATGAAGCCGAGGAGCGGCGTCGTGAACTCGAGTTCGCCGATCGACAGCGGGATGCCGCGCACGAACAGCGAGATGAGGAACAGCACCGCGGTGATGATCTGGAGCACCGCGAGGATCGCGGCTCCACCGCGGGTGCGGGTGATGCCGTCGATGAGGGCGAGGATGCCACCGGCGGCGGCGATAAAGAACATGAGGCTGAGTTCGATGGCGAACGTGACGGTCACGGGTCCGACCTTCCTGTCAGGCCACGGCGGGCGCCGGGCGTCCCGAGCATAGTGGCGCACAGCATCCGCCCGCCCCTCTTTCGGGGGGCGTCCAGGGAGTGCTAGGGGTCAGTGCGTCGCTTCGGCGATGACGCGCTCGAAGGTGCGGGTCAGCGCTGCCGCCGCAGCGACCGGATCGCCCGCGTAGCCGCCGCTCATCGCTCCGTCGCGGGCCAGCACCAACTCGTCGGCGGCGTCACCCGGCATCGGGTGTCCGAGGGCGCGCGTGCAGCGCTCGAGCATCGTCGCGTACCACTCGCGGTGCTCCCGCACGGCGAGTCGCACGGGGTGGTCGGCGTCGGAGAACTCCGCCGCGGCGTTGATGAACGGGCAGCCGCGGAAGTCGGGGGAGTCGATCTGGGCGAGCACGGCATCCCGCACCGCCCGCAGGAGCTCGACGGGCGAGCCGGCCTCGTCGGCGATCACCGCGAACGCCTGGGCGATGAGTCGGTGGCGATAGCCGATGTACGCGGTGATCACCCGGTCTTTCGACCCGTAGTGCTTGTAGAAGGTCGCCTTCGTGACGCTCGACGCGGCGATGAGCCGGTCGACGCCGACCGATCGGATGCCCTCGTCGTAGAAGAGCTCCGCGGCGGTCAGCAGGATGCGGAGCTTCGCCGGCGCCTCGGGCAGCTCGGTGAGAGGCGGATCGATCCGGATCTGCAGGCTCATGGTGGGCACAGGTGGCTCTCTCGGAATGCTCTCGAACAGGGGGCGGTCGTGCCCGCCAGGGGTTCGCGGGCACGACCGGGTCGCGGAGGTTCGGGTCATCCGCGACAACGGACCCCGGGGGAGGTCCGCGTCGCCAGATTAGCACGGAGGACAGACAGATCGGTATGTCCCCCTGAAGGCGGACACCCCCCAGTCGGCGGGCCACGATCGCACGAGTGACGTAGGCTCGATCCGATGAACGGCGCCATCGCGTTCCCGCTCGACACCCCCGAGCTGGAGATCGCCGCATCCGGCGGGGCTCTCGTCCGGCGAACCGTCCTCCCGAGCGGCGTCCGCATCCTCAGCGAACGCGTGCCGGGCTCACAGAGCGCGACCGTCGGCTTCTGGGTGGCCGTGGGCTCCCGCGACGAACTGCCGGTCACCTACGGGTCGACACACTTCCTCGAGCACCTCCTCTTCAAGGGCACGACGACGCGCACGGCGCTCGACATCGCCGTCGCCTTCGACTCGGTCGGCGGCGAGCACAACGCGATGACCGCCAAGGAGTACACCTGCTACTACGCGAAGGTGCGCGATCAAGACCTCCCGATGGCGGTCGGCGTGCTCGCCGACATGTTCACGTCGTCGCTCCTCGACCCTGACGAGTTCGAGAGCGAACGCGGCGTCATCCTCGAGGAACTCGCCATGGCCGACGACGACCCGTCGGATGTCGTGAGCGAGCGGTTCTTCGAGGCCGTGTTCGGCGAACACCCGTTGGGCCGCCCGATCGGCGGCAACCCGGAGGCGATCTCGGCGGTCACCCGTGAGGCCGTCTGGCAGCATTACGGCGCCAACTACCGTCCTCAAGACCTCGTCATCTCGGTCGCCGGCGCCGTCGATCACGACGCCCTCGTCGGGTGGGTCGTCGCGGCACTGGAGACCGCGGGGTGGAACCTCTCGCTGTCGGCCATGCCGGTCGCTCGCCGCGATCCGACCCACGATCTCATCGAGCGCGGCAGCCCCCTCGTCATCGTCGACCGTCCGCTCGAGCAGACCAACCTGCTGCTCGGAGTGGCGGGTCTGCACGCCGCCGACGAGCGCCGCCCGGTGCTCACCGTGCTCAACTCGGTGCTCGGCGGCGGGATGTCGTCGCGGCTCTTCCAAGAGATCCGCGAGAAGCGCGGGCTGACGTACTCGGTCTACTCGTTCGCCGGTTCCTACGCCGACGCCGGCATCATGGGGCTCTACGCGGGCTGCACGCCGAAGAAGGCGCCCCAGGTGGCGCGGCTCATGCTCGACGAGTTCCATCGCCTCGCGAGCGACGGAATCACCGACGAGGAGTTGCGACGTGCCCGCGGTCAACTCGGGGGAGCGTCGGCCCTCGCGCTCGAGGACTCCGACACCCGGATGACCAGGCTCGGACGCTCCGAGCTGACGTCGGGGGAGTTCGTCGACCTCGACGAGAGCCTTCGGCGCCTCGCGGCCGTCACCGCATCCGATGTTCGCGAGCTCGCCGCTGAGCTCGCGGCGCGACCGCTGTCGGTCGCTGCCGTCGGCGTCGTCGACGCCGAGGCGCTCGCGGGCCTCGACGGCTCGACGATCGCCGCCTGATCCACCCCCACCGGCAAGGAGGCCGGAGCACATGCCATCCCGCTACCTGTATCTCGTGCGCCACGGCGAACAACAAGACGCCGAACACGGCCTGCCCGACGGTCCGTTGAGCCCGCGCGGCGTCCGTCAGGCGACGGCCGTCGCGGAACGCCTCGGCGGCGTGCCGTTCGCCGGAGCGTGGACCTCGCCGCTCCAGCGCGCCCAGGAGACCGCCGCCATTCTGACCGAGCGACTGCCCGCCCTCACCCCGGCGCCGTCCGCGCTGCTGATGGACTGCATCCCGTCAGGGCCGGCTCCCGACCTCCCGCACGCCTTCGAGCCGTTCTTCGGCGGCGTCACCGACGAGGAGATCGCCGCGGGCGAGGCGCAGATGGCCGACGCCGTCGCCGAGTGGATGTCGCCGCCCTCCGGAGACGATCGCCACGAGCTGCTCATCACCCACAACTTCGTGATCGGCTGGTTCGTGCGCGAGGTGTTCGGCGCCCCGTCGTGGCGCTGGCTCGGCGTCAACCAGGCGAACTGCGGGCTCACCATCATCCGCGTGCGCTCGGCGAAGCCCCCCGTGCTCGTCACGCACAACGACCTCGGCCACCTCCCGCCGGAGCTGCGCACGGGCCTCTCGGTCGAGCAGCCCTACTGAGGCGCGCCTCGGTGGGCGGGTAGCCGGAGGTCAGCGCGTCGCGTCGCGACCCTCGACCCCGCCGGGATCGTCCTCATCGGCGTCGTCGTCGGGGTCGAGCACGAACTCCTCGAAGTCGCCGCGGAAGGTGCGAAACGCGACGCGGAGGAAGACCAGCTCCAGGACGACCGCGACGAGGGCGAGGCCGAACCCCGGCGGCTGGCTGGTGATCCCCAGGACGACGCCGGCCACGAGCAGGACTCCGGCGAACAGGACATTCGCGACCGCGCCGATCCGGCCGAACGGGCCGAGAGGGCCCGACACCTGGAAGGCGCTGCGGTGCATCCCGTCGAGGTACAGGTCGAGCCACCTCATACCGACACCGTCCGTGAACCGGGAGGCCGGAGCTCCTTGCGGAAGCATCGGGTCGCGTTCGCGTAGCTGCGAATGCGACAGCAGAGGCTCAGTCCCATCGGGAACCGTAGAACGGTGTCCCCTGACCCGAGATCGGGAACCAGGCTTCCGGTAGCGCATAGGCCGGTGTTTCGTGGAGTTGGTACTGGATGACAGCGTCCTGGCGTTCGAAGAGGATCAGGTGCGCCGGATCGCCGTCACCCCACTCGCATGACGACACGTATGAGCGGTCGTCGAACGGTGCGACCGTCATCGGTCCGAAGAACTGCTCAACTCGGTCGTTCGTTGCGAACGCATACGCGAATCCTGAACGCACGCCCGCTTCGCGCGGCTGTTCCCACGGGAAGCCGAGCGCGTCGGCGACGACCTCATCGGTTGCGCCGCACACCAGTACGAGACGAGTCCAATCGCCCTCTACCAACGAGTCGAAGTCAAGGTTCGCCTGTTTCGAGGGCTCGTTGGGGCGAAGCTGATCCTCGATGGCGATCGTCAGTGGATTCTGCGGTTCTCCGTTGCCGCATCCCGCGAGGCAGACCGCAGTTGCGAGCGAGACCAAGAGGACGACGACGCGGCGCACGACCCGAGGTTAGTCTCGCTACTCGGTTCGGAGCGCCATCGGAGAGCTCCCGCTTTAAGCGAGACCCTTCGAGAACCAGTGGGTCGCGTTCGGGTTGTCGTTGTAGGGCTCGACGTCGACGTAGCCCGACGAGCGGTAGAGGGCCTGCGCTGCCGTGAGACGCTCGTTGGTGTCGAGTACGACCTCGGTGGCGCCGACCTCCGCCGCCCGCCGTTCGAGTTCGAGCAGCAGGGCCCGGCCGAGACCGGTGCCGCGTGCGGCGGGTCGCACCCACAGGTGCTTCACCTCGGCGCGATCGGGGGAGAGCATCCGGATGCCGCCGCCCCCGACCGCCTCACCGTCGACGTACGCGACGACGAAGACCCCGGCGGGCGGTGTGAAGACCGCCGGGTCGGGGCGGTACGTGCGGTAGCCCGGCATCCCGAGCTCCCGGCTCTCGAAGTACTCGCCGAGCAGTTCGTCCGCGGTCGGCGCATCGACGGGGGTGGGCACGAAGTCGGGCACGTGCCAACCCTAAGCTGGAGGCATGGCAACCTCGGTCGCGATCGTCGGTGCGAGCGGCCGGATGGGGCGACTCGTCGATCGGCTGCTCTCCGAGAGCGACGGCTTCGACGTGCACGCCCGCCTCGGGCGCGACGACTCGCTCGACCAGCTCGACGGCGCCGACCTCGTGCTCGACGTCAGCCTCCCGGCCGTCTCACCGCAGGTGGTGTCCGCGGCGCTCGACCGCCGCATCCCGATCGTCGTCGGCACGTCGGGATGGACGAGCGACCGCATCGCGCCCGTCGCCTCGCGGATCGACGCCGACCCCGGGCTCACCGCGATCTTCATCCCCAACTTCTCGCTCGGGGCGGCCCTCGCGACGCGGTTCGCCGAGCTCGCCGCGCCCTACTTCGAGTCGATCGAGATCCTCGAGGCGCACCACTCCGGCAAGACCGATTCGCCGTCGGGCACCGCGATCCGCACCGCGGAGCTCATCGCGGCGGCGCGCAGCGAGCTCGGGCCCGTCGCGGCACCGCACGCGGATCAGCGCGCGCGCGGCCAGCTGGTCGCGAGCGTGCCGGTGCACTCGCTGCGCATGTCGGGGGTGTCGGCGCGGCAGGAGGTCGTGCTCGGCGGTGAAGGCGAGACCGTGCGCATCGTGCACGAGACGCTCTCCGACTCGTCGTACGAGCCGGGCATCCTGCTCGCCCTGCGCGCCGCGGGCACCACGACGGGCCTCGTCGTCGGACTCGGCTCGCTGCTCGGTCTCTGAGCGGAACCGCATCGTGCGCACCAAACTCGCCGTCGCCGTCATGGCCGCGCTGCTCGTGATCTACCTCGTGTTCGCGATCCGCTACGGGGCGTTGCTCATCGGCGTCGGCGAGCCGGTCGCGATCGGGATGGGCGTCGCGCTGCTCGCGCTGCCCGTGCTGGCGATCTGGGCTCTCGTCGCGGAGTTGCCCTTCGCGGTGCGCGCCGAACGGCTCGGCGTGCGGCTCGGCGCGGAGGGCGCGCTTCCCGCCGAGGAGCTGCCGCTGCTGCCGAGCGGACGGATCGACCGCGCGGCCGCCGCCGAGGTGTTCCCGGCCTATCAGGCGGCGACCGAAGCCGCGCCGGAGGACTGGCGCACGTGGTACCGGCTCGGGCTCGCCTACGACGCCGCGGGCGACCGACGACGCGCCCGGTGGGCGACGCGTCAGGCGATCCGACTCAGTCGCGCCTGAGGGCCGCCTGCACGGCGGCGTCGATCGTGTCGTGCCGCCACTCGAAGCCGTCCTCGGCAAGCCTCTGCGGCACGAGTTGCACATCGTCGAGCAGCAGGTGCTGCCCGGCCTCGCCGAGCGCGAGCCGGATGGCGGCCGCCGGAGCGGGCAACCAGCGGGGACGCCCGAGCGCCTTCGCGAACGCCGCCGTCACCTCGTCGCTCGTCGCGGGGGTCGGCCCCGCGAGCACCACGGGTCCGGCGAGCTTCGACGTGAGGAGGTGGATGATCGCGCGCACCTCGTCGTCGAGCGAGATCCACGGCCAGTACTGCGTCCCGGGCAGGATGCGCGAGCCGAGCATGAACGTCGTCAGCAGCCGTACGGGCGTGAGCCCGCCCGACTTCGCGACGACGACGCTCGTGCGGAGGTTGACGACGCGGGTCGCGGCCGGCGCGAGTGCCGCAGCCTGCTCCCACGCGAGCACGAGGTCGGCGAGGAAGCCGTCGCCGCGCGGCGAGTCGTCGTCGAGGCGCACGCGGGGCCGGTCGCCGTAGAACCCGATCGCCGACCCGGAGAGGAACGTCGCGGGCGGCGACGACATCCCGGCCATCGTCTCGGCGAGCAGCGTCGTGGGCGCGATGCGCGAGCTCACGAGCTCGCGCTTGTAGCCCGTCGTCCACGGGATCCGCGAGATCGAGGCACCGGAGAGGTTGATGACCGCGTCGGCACCCTCGAGCACCGAGGGGTCGAGCTCACCCGCCGCGGGATTCCAATGGAACTCGCCGGCGCGGCGGGGCTCGCGCCGCACGAGGGCCTCGACCTCGTGCCCCTCGGTGCGCAGCGCGCGTACGAGCGGCTCCCCGATCATCCCGGACGCGCCGGAGATGACGATGCGGCTCATCTTCTGCTCCTCGCGGCCCGGCCTAGGCCAGGCTCGCCTCGAGCGTGATGGTCGTGCCCGCGAGGGCCTTCGAGACGGGGCAGTTCGCCTTCGCGTCGTCGGCGAGGCGCTGGAACTCCTCCGGCTCGAGACCCGGCACCTTCGCGCTCACGAGCAGGTGGATGCCGGTGATGCCCTCGCCGGGCTGGAACGTCACGGCCGCGGTGACCTGGAGGCTTTCCGGCGCGTGACCGGCACCGCCGAGCGCGTTCGAGAACGCCATCGAGTAGCACGCCGAGTGGGCGGCGCCGAGCAGCTCCTCGGGGTTGGTGCGGCCCGGCTCACCCTCGGAGCGGGCCTGCCAGGTGACCGGGAACTCGCCCGCGTCGGAGGAGTCGAGGCTCGTCGTGCCCGACCCCGACTTCAGGTCGCCGAACCAGAGCGTCGTTGCTTCAGAGGTGAGTGCCATGGCCCGAGCCTATGTCGGGGCGCGTCGAGGCGGCACCCCCGCGGCGACGGGCTAACGTGAAGGTCGTGTCCGAGCCTCGCGAAATCCAGTTCCGTTCCGACATGACCGTGGAGCTCGTGCGTTCGAGCGCCCACGACTCCGACGTCGTCTTCGCCGCGCGCGTGTCGACGATGGGGGAGCAGACCCTCGAGGATGCCGCCTCCGGTGTCGATGCCGGGTCGAAAGACAAGGGGCTCATCAACTTCCTCATGCGAGACCGCCACGGGTCGCCGTTCGAGCACAACTCGATGACGTTCTACGTGCAGGCCCCGCTGTTCGTCTTCCGCGAGTTCATGCGCCACCGCATCGCCTCGTACAACGAGGAGTCGGGCCGCTACCGCGAGATGCGACCCGTCTTCTACGTGCCGGCTCCGGAGCGGAACCTCGTGCAGGTCGGCAAACCCGGCGCCTACGATTTCATCCCGGGCACCCGCGAGCAGACCGAGCTCGCGGTGTCGTCCGGGAAGGCCGTCGCGGAGTTCGCCTACGCCGAGTACCAGCGCCAGCTCGAGGCCGGCATCGCGCGCGAGGTTGCCCGCACGGTGCTGCCGCTGTCGCTCTACTCGTCGATGTACGTGACGATGAACGCCCGGTCGCTCATGAACTTCCTGTCGCTGCGCACGAAGCGCCCCGACTCGCACTTCCCCTCGTTCCCGCAGCGCGAGATCGAGATGGTCGCCGAGCTCATGGAGGAGGCGTGGAAGCCGCTCATGCCGCTCACGCACGCCGCGTTCGAGTCCGGCGGCCGCGTCGCCCCGTGAGCGCGCCGCAGACGGCCCCCGACCATCGGAGCCCGGCGGGCACGCTGCAGCATCCCCGGAACCCGTGGTTCGGCTTCCTGTACGCGGCCATCCTCCTCACCGGCGCCGCCGCAGGCTCGGTGATGTTCGCGCTCGGCTGGCGCGAGGCGGTGGCGTTCGAGATGTACGGACAGCGCAGCGAGGGTTTCGTGCTGACCGCACCGGTGCTGAGCGCGGCGGGCGGCGTGCTGATGCTCGTGCGCGCGATCCTCGCGGTCGCGCCCTGGGTGAGGTATCGGAGCGCGGTCCCGCGCGACCGCAGGCTGCTCGCGCTGGCGCAGGACCGCTCGAACTCGACGATGCCGATCGTGATGGCGCTGTTCTTCGGGGTGTCCGCCCTCGGCGGGTTCGTGCTGCTCGCAGGTTTCGCTCGACCGTCCGACGTGTTCGGCGCCGCCGTGCTCCTCCAACTCGAGGCGCTCCTGCTGTTCGTCGCCATTCTGTGCCTCAAGGGCGGCATCCAGGCGATCTGGGCCAACCGACACCTCGCCGCACGCACGGCAGGCTGAGCCGGAGGCTCCGCGCAGACCGATACCCTGAGGTACGTGACTTCAGAGAATCCCTTCGGCCAGGTGCTCGTCGCGCTCGTGACTCCGTTCACGCACGACGGAGAGGTGCTGTGGGCCGACGTCGAGAAGCACATCGACGACGTCATCACCCACGGTGCCGACGGCATCGTGGTGACCGGCACGACCGGCGAGACGAGCACGCTCACCGACCCCGAGAAGATCAAGCTGGTCGAGGTCGCGAAGGATGTCGCGGCGGGGCGCGCCAAGGTCATCACGGGCGGCGGGTCGAACGAGACGGCGCACGCGATCGAGCTCTATAAGAAGAGCGAGAAGGCCGGCGCCGACGGGGTCATGATCGTCACGCCGTACTACAACAAGCCGACGCAGGCGGGCATCCTCACCCACTTCCGCATGGTCGCCGACGCGACCGATCTGCCGGTGATCCTCTACGACATCCCGGGCCGCACGGGGGTGCCGATCAAGTACGAGACGCTCCTGCGCGCCGCGAAGCACCCCAACATCCTGGGCGTGAAGGATGCCAAGGGCGACCTCAGCGAGGTCAGCCGGGTGATGAACCAGACCGACCTCATGTACTTCGCGGGCGACGACGGCAACGCGCTGCCGACCCTCGCGATCGGCGGCACGGGACTCATCGGCGTGACCGCGAACATCGCGCCCGAGCCGTACCGCCGCATGGTCGATGCGATCAACGCGAACGACCTCGCGACGGCGCAGGCGGCGCACAAGGCGCTCGAGCCGCTCGTGCGGGCGACCATGACGCACGTGCCCGGCACGGTCGCGGCGAAATACATCCTCCACGGCTTCGGCCGCATCTCGAGCCCGCGCGTGCGGCTCCCGCTCGTCGGCCCGGAAGACCACGAGGCGCAGCTCATCGAAGACGAGATCGCCCTCGTCACGGACATCGACGGGGTGGATGCCAAGAGCTTCCGTCCCGACGCCAACGCGGCCGCCGGTGGCGCGCTGCCCAAGATCGCAGGTACCACACGATGAACGAACTGCTCACCCCGCCGAAGCTCGCGCCCGGCACGCTCCGGGTGGTGCCGCTCGGCGGCCTCGGCGAGATCGGCCGCAACATGACGGCCTACGAGATCGACGGTCGCATCCTCATCGTCGACGTCGGCGTGCTCTTCCCCGAGGAGCACCAGCCGGGCGTCGACCTGATCCTGCCCGACTTCACGCCGATCCGTGAGCGTCTCGACGACATCGTCGGGGTCGTGCTGACACACGGCCACGAAGACCACATCGGCGCCGTGCCCTACCTGCTGCGCCTGCGCCGCGACATCCCGCTCTACGGCTCGAAGCTCACCCTCGCCCTGGTCGAGGCGAAGCTGCGCGAGCACAAGATCCAGCCGACGACCCGGGTCGTCAAAGAGGGCCAGGTCGAGCGGCTCGAGGGCTTCGAGCTCGAGTTCGTCGCCGTCAACCACTCCATCCCCGACGCGCTCGCCGTCGCCATCCGCACGACCGCGGGGCTTGTGCTCCACACCGGCGACTTCAAGATGGATCAGCTGCCGCTCGACGGCCGCATCACCGACCTGCGTGCCTTCGCGCGGCTCGGTGAAGAGGGGGTCGACCTCTTCCTGCCCGATTCGACCAACGCCGACGTGCCCGGGTTCACGCCTCTCGAGCGCGACATCGGGCCGGTGCTCGAGAACGTCATCTCGCGCGCGCGGAAGCGGGTGATCGTCGCATCGTTCTCGAGCCACGTGCACCGGGTGCAGCAGGTGCTGGATGCCGCGGTCGCCAACGAGCGGCACGTCGCGTTCGTCGGCCGGTCGATGGTGCGCAACATGGGCATCGCCGCCGACCTCGGGTACCTCAACGTGCCGCCGGGCGTCATCGTCGACCTCAAGACCGCCATCACGATGCCCGACGATCGCGTCGTCTTCATGAGCACCGGATCGCAGGGTGAGCCCATGGCGGTGCTCGCGCGGATGTCGAACCAGGACCACCAGATCGAGGTGGGCGAGGGCGACACGATCATCCTCGCCTCGAGCCTCATCCCGGGCAACGAGAACGCCGTCTACCGCGTGATCAACGGCCTCACCAAGCTCGGCGCGAACGTCGTGCACAAGGGCAACGCGAAGGTGCACACCTCCGGTCACGCCTCGGCGGGCGAGTTGCTCTACTGCTACAACATCATCAAGCCGCGCAACGTGTTGCCGGTGCACGGTGAGGCCCGACACCTGCGCGCGGCCGCCGACCTCGCGATCGAGACCGGGGTCGCGCCCGCGCAGACGCTCATCGGCGAGAACGGCGTCGTCGTCGACCTGCGCGACGGCGTGGCGAAGATCGTCGGCCAGCTCGACATCGGGTTCGTCTACGTCGACGGCTCGACCGTCGGCGAGATCACCGACGCCGACCTGAAGGATCGCCGCATCCTCGCCGAGGAGGGCTTCATCTCGATCTTCATCGCGCTCGACTCCCAGACCGGCAAGATCATCGTCGGCCCCGAGATCCAGGCGCGCGGCTTCGCCGAAGACGACGCGGTGTTCGACGGCATCCGTCCGCAGATCGTGAAGGCGCTGCTCGAGGCCGCGCAGAGCGGCACCAACGATCAGCACGGCTTCCAGCAGGTGGTGCGGCGCACCGTCGGCCGGTGGGTCAACACCCAGCACCGCCGACGGCCGATGATCATCCCGGTCGTCATCGAGGCGTAGCCGGGCGGACCGGTTCCCGGAATCATCCTTGCGGACGATCGAGAGTCGCCGAAAGTTGGGATGCGATCGGGGTTCTCTCCTGATTCGATGAGAGCACCGCGTGTCAGGGCACGCGGCATCACCCGTGGAATTGGAGAGCGCCCATGTCCGTCGCCCGCAAGTGGGTCTTCCCGATCCTCCGGATCGTCGTCTTCGCCGCCATCGCCGTGGCTCTCGTGAAGCTCGCCTTCTTCGGGAGCTCGTCGGCCGGCGCCGGGGGAGAGCTGCCGACCGGCGGCGTCGTCGACCCGCAGGTGCCCGTGATGATCGGCACCGTCAGCAACGACGTCGTGCTGAGCGGCACGGTGAAGGCCGACGACGCGGTGCCCGTGAAGGCTCCGCTCGGTGGCGAGGTCATCTCGCTCGACGTGGGGGTCGGCTCGACCGTCTCCGCGGGACAGCAGTTCGCCGTGGTGAAGGGCACGAACTCCGCGGGCCGCACCGTGACGGTCGGTGTCGTCGCTCCCGTCGCCGGCACGATCTCGTCGCTCTCGATCGTGGTGACCCAGCAGACCACCGCGGGGACCGTCGTCGCGCAGATCGCGCCGCCCGGCTTCTACGTCACCGCATCGGTGCAGCCCGTCGACCGCTACCGTCTCGCCGCAGCTCCGGCCGAGGCGACCGTGACCGTGACCGGGGGTCCCGCGCCCTTCACCTGCACGAGCCTCACGGTGCGGACGCCCCTCGCCGGCTCGGGCACCGGCTCGGGCGACGGCGAGAACCCGGGCACGGGCGACCCCGGTGCGGGATCGGGCACGACGGCGCGGTGCGTCGTGCCGGCGGACGTCACGGTCTTCCCCGACCTGACGGCCCAGCTCACGATCTCGGCCGGTGTCGCCGAGAACGTGCTCGTCGTGCCGGTCACATCGGTGCTCGGCTCGGCCGAGTCGGGCGTCGTTTACGTTGTGATCGATCCGGAGACCGGCGAGACCGAGGAGCGTCAGGTGACGCTCGGCCTCTCCGACGGCATCAACGTCGAGATCGTCGACGGCCTCGAGGAGGGCGAGCTCGTGATGCAGTTCGTCCCCGGCGCCCCGGCCGACCCGGGGATGCCGATCGAGGGGCCGATCGTCGGCTTCGGCGGCTGACATGGCGTTCGTGGAACTGGAGGGCGTGACGCGCTCCGTAGAACTCCCCGACGGCGGAAGGCTCGACATCCTCAAGGGTGTCGACCTCGCCGTCGAGATCGGCGACCACGTGAGCATCGTCGGACGCTCCGGCAGCGGCAAGTCGACGCTGCTCAACCTGCTCGGCCTCATCGACACCCCGACGAGCGGCCGGCTCGAATTCGACGGCACCCCGCTCGACAAGCTGGATGCCGGCGAACGCGACCGTCGCCGGGGCCGCGACGTCGGCTTCATCTTCCAGCAGTTCAACCTCCTGCCGGGGCGCACGGCGCTCGAGAACGTCACGACGCCGCTGCTCTACGCGACGGGGACGCAGTTCTGGCGGCGCGAGAGGCTCGCGAGCGAGATGCTCGACCGTGTCGGCCTCGGTGCACGGCTGAAGTCGACGCCCGACCAGCTCTCCGGCGGCGAGCAGCAGCGCGTCGCGATCGCGCGCGCCCTCGTGCGCGGACCGCGGCTCATCCTCGCCGACGAGCCCACGGGCGCCCTCGACGTCGAGACCGGCGCAAGCGTCATGGAACTGCTGGATGCCGCTGCCGAGCAGGCGGGCGCGGCGCTCATCACGATCACGCACGACCCGAATGTCGCCGCCCTCGCGCGTCGGCACTACCGCCTCGACGGTGGCGTGCTGCACGAGGTCGCGGCGTCGCGCGTGCAGGATCTCGCCGCGACGGGGGCCACCCTGTGAGCGGCGAGCACTCGACCGCGGTCGAGCGTGTCGACGTACCGCCGCCCGTGCCCGGCAAGGCGCCCGTGGCGAAGGGCGAGTCGGGTCTCGCGCGCGGCTGGACCGGGTTCGTGGGGTCGCTCGTCGAGGCGTGGGCCGAGCTGCGCATCCACAAGACGCAGGTCCTGCTGAGCCTCATCGGCGTGGGCGTCGCGGTGACCGCGCTCACGGGCGTCGTCGCCGCCGGTGCGATCGCGACGCAGGCGAGCGTCGAGTCGTTCGAGCGCAGCGGCGGTCGGCCGGCGACGATCGGGATGTACGCGTACAACGCGGCGACCGGCGCGCAGCCTGCGAAGGCCGACCTCGACCGGGCGTTCTTCGCGGCGATGGAGCGCTACGGAGTGACGCACGTGAATCGCACGATCTACGGCGGCTTCTCGGTGCAGTTCCCGGACGGTGTCTTGGGCATCTCGGCGCTCGGCGTCGACCAGCCCTACGGCGTCATGCACCGGATCTCGCTCGAGCAGGGCTCGTGGTTCACCGCGCGCGATGCCGAGCGCCTCGCGCCGGCGATCGTCGTGAGCGAGGAGATCTGGGAACGGTTGGGGTCGCCGAACCTGCGCCTCGACCCGGTGCTCGGGATCGTCACGCCGACCGGCACGGTCGATGCGATCATCGTCGGCGTGACACCGAAGCAGTCGCTCGACGGCTCGTTCCTGCAGGCCCACATGCTCAACGACGACTACGACGCGTTCGCGCCGCCGCAGGATCCGAACTACCCGCAGTTGCCAACCTACGAGGCGTGGGTGCCGCCGGAGGCCGCCGCCGATCTCGTGCCGGCGATCCAGCGCGACATCGCGGGCTCGCTCGGCGAAGACTGGCAGGTCGACATCCAGCGTCAGGACTACCTGGCCTGGGAGGGGCTCGGCGACCCGCTGCTCATCCCGAAGATCATCGTCGTCGGCATCGCGGTGCTCGTCATGGCGCTCGGCGCCCTGGGGTTGCTCAACATCGCGCTCGTGACCGTGCGCCACCGCATCCGCGAGATCGGCATCCGTCGCGCCTTCGGGGCGACCGCGGGTCGGGTGTTCTTCTCGGTCATGATGGAGAGCGTCGTCGCGACCTTCGTCGCCGGGCTCGCGGGTGTGCTGCTCGCGATCGTGCTCATCCGCAACCCGATCACCGAGTCGTACATCGCCCTCGGAGTGCAGGACATCCCCGGCTTCCCCGTCGAGGCGGCGCTCATCGGCCTGGGCTCCGCGACCCTCGTCGGGGCGCTCGCCGGGCTCCTCCCGGCCCTCGTCGCGGTGCGGGTCAAGGTGATCGACGCGATCCGGTATTAGCCGGGACCCCACTATCGCCGGGCTAGGCGGAGCGGCCATGATGTGGGCATGACGACCCGTGCCCGGTTCCTCGGCGCCGCCCCGCTGCTCGCCGCCGTGCTCGTGCTGACCGCGTGCGGGCCGGGCGGGACCCCGTCGGGGAGCGGCACCCCGTCCGGCTCCCCGACGGCGGCGCCGACCGTCGGCGCGACGCCGACGCCGACGCCGACCGTGCGCCCGGCGCTCGACGAACTGGCGCTCGGCCCTGACGGCTTCGCGGAGTTGCCCCTCGGAGAGCCGGCGTCGTCGGATCCCGCGCTCTCGCTGGTCGCTTTCGATCCGGCGGGATGCTCGGGCGCCGGACTCTGGTCGGCGCATGCGAGTTACGTGTCGACCGACCCCGACGTCTACGGGGTCGGCACCGCCTTCTCGGTGACCGACGCCTCGGGCGCGGGTCCGACCGGCACGATCACGCGCATCGACCTCAACGCCCGCGACATCCCGACCACCGCGGGCATCCGGTTCGGCGACGGCCGCGCCGCCGTCGAGGCGGCCTATCCCGGCGTCACCGTCGTCGACGCGGACCTCACCGACGTCTACGTCGTCCCCGGCGCGAACGGGCAACTGCTCGTCGAGGTCGCGAGCGACCCGTCGTACTGGGCGGGGTTCCGTCCTGACGAGACCGTGGTCTACATCCACGCGTCGACATCCGACTGGGGTGTCTTCTCGGTCGCGGCCAGCGAGAATCTGCTCGGCGTCTGCTTCGAGTGAGGTGACGCGGGTGTGATCAGCGTCCCTCGACGTCGTCGAGGAAGCCGGTGATCGCGGCGAGCACGAGGTCGTGTGCCTCGAGCTGAGCCCAGTGTCCGCAGTCCGCGACGGCCACGATCCGCGCCCGGGGCATCCTGTCGGCCGCGCGTCGCGAGCCCGCAATCGGCACCATCCGATCGTCCTCGCCGTGCACGAACAGGGCCGGCACAGCGATCGTGTCGACGAGGTCGCTCACGTCGTTGCTCATCCCGTGCCACGTGACCGTCGCCTGGTTGTACCGCCCGTAGGCGATGCCGCCGAGCGGATGACGGGCTTCGCGCACGAACTCGTCGACGCTCTCCGTGGGCAGCGTCGTCGGGTCCTTCGCGATGGACCGCATCGTCGATCGGGCGAAGCGGTTCGCGAGCCGGGCGAGGGGGAGCAGGATGCTGTCGGGCAGCCGGGTCGCGAGCCACGCGGATGCGTGGGCGACGGGTCCGCCGACACGGTCGACGAGGCCGCCCGGAGCGATGAGCACGAGCCCGGCGACACGGTCTGGATGCCGCAGGGCCAGGTGCAGCGCGACGTCGCCACCCATCGACACGCCGCCGACGACGGCGTGGGCGATCCCGAGGGCATCGAGCAGGGCGACCGCGGTGTCGGCGAGGGCGTCCGGCCCACCCACGGGCGGCACCTCGATGCTTCCGCCGAAGCCCGGGAGGTCGGGGGCGACGACCAGGCGGTCGCGACCGAGCGGTGCGAGTAGCCGGTACCAGGAGATCGCGGCGCTGTCGGTACCTCCGCCGTGCAGCAGCAGGAGGGGCGTTCGCCCTCCGCCCGCGCTCGGTTCACCCGCGGCGAGCACGCGAAGTCGCCCCGCTGCGACGTCGACGTGCAGCTCGCGGCTTCCGGGCGGTCGGAGCCGGGTCGTGGTCACGCGTCCTCCAGGTCGGCGATGAGCGCGTCGGTGAAGCGCAGGATGGCGGCGCGTCCGGGGGTGGTGTCGTCGACCTCGACGTCGGCCGCGCGCGCGATGAGGTCGGCCATTCCGAGCACGAGCGCCTCCACGTCATCCCCGTGGGCACGGGTGACGAGGCCGCGGCTCCACACCGTGAGATTGGCGGCGAACACGTCGGCATCGAGGTCGACCGCGACCGTGCCGGCGTGCTGGAGCTCGCCGATGAGCGCAGCGCCGAGGAGCGCGCGCGGGCGATGGTCGTCGGCGCGCGACCGGGTGAGCCGCCCGACGGGTGACGGATCGTCCCGGTAGAAGCGCAGCAGCGCGGGCCGGGCGCGGAGCGCCGCGAGCGAGCTCAGGAACAGCCGGGAGAGGAGCCCTCCGCGCGGATCGACGGCGACGAGCCCGGCGGTGTGCCGAGTGGCGAGGGAGAGCTCGCGTCGTACGAGGGCGACGAGCAGTGCGTCCTTGCCCGCGAATCGCAGATAGAGAACGCCTTTCGCGACGCCCGCGCGGGCGGCGACGTCGTCCATCCTGACGGCGCTGAAGCCGCGCTCGGCGACGAGTTCGGCGGCGGCGTCGAGGATCACGGACGTCGGGATGCTGGGGCGCATGGTGGCGAGTCTAAATGACCAGATGCGTTATTTGGGTCATTTAAGGGGAGCGCGACCGGTCGCGGGTGTCGCTGCCGGGAACCGTCTCCGCCCGCGGGTACCGTGACCGCATGGCCACGGGAACCCGGTCGTCGACCTCGCGTGCGCGCCCCACATCGCGCGCGCGTTCGACGAGCGCGGGCGCGACCAAGCGTTACCCGAAGGGCAAGAGCCCCGAGCGCGTCGAGGAGCCCGGGGTCTTCACGAGCCTCTGGATGTCGCTCGCGCACGCCGTCGGCGGTGCCGCGCGGCTCTTCGGCAAGGAGGCCCTCGCGCCTGAGGAGCGCCGCGACGGCGTGCCGTTCCTGCTCGTCGTCCTGGCTGTCGGGGGAGCGGTAGTCGAGTGGTTCAACCCGACTCACGAGGTCGCCATCGCCCTCGACGCCTATACCTTCGGCGGACTCTTGGGCCGCGTCGCCTTCGCGCTCCCCGTCATCATGCTCCTCTTCGCGCTCTGGCTGTTCCGGCATCCCTCGAGCGTCCATGACAACGGACGACTCGGTGTCGGCCTCGTGCTGCTGCTGACGACCGTGAGTGCGCTCTGCCATCTCTTCGGCGGCCAGCCGCAGCCCGGCGACGGCGCCGTCGCGCTCGCCCACGGCGGCGGCATCCTCGGCTGGATCGTGACCTGGCCGTTCCTCGCCATCGGTGCCGCCTGGCTCGCCGTGTTCCTCGCTGCGGCGCTCGGCGTACTCTCGCTCTTCATCCTCACCAAGACGCCGCCGAACCGCATCGGGCACCGCCTCGGCGAGGCCTACAGCTACCTGTTCGGCGCCGAGCTGCCGCAGCGCGCGCCCCGCGCTCCCGCCGAGGAGCCCGAGATCGGCACCTCGTTCAGCGACCTCGGCCTCGAGCCCGACCCGACCGACACGACGTCCCGGCCGTGGTGGATGCGGTCGAAGAAGGGTGCCGACGAGCCCGCGTACGACACGTCGCTCGAGCGCGAACAGGTCACCGACATCATCGTCGGGCCCGACGAGCCGAACCCGTTCGACCTCCTCGCCGAGCTCGACAAGGCCGAGGATGCCGTGCGGCGGTTCTCGACGGGTGAGGTCGCCGGCGGTCGCGGGCTCCGCGACGACGCGGGACTCGACTCGGTCCCCGCGGAACTGCCCGACCCCGAGAACCTGCCGCCGGCCCCGGTCGGACGGCACTCGCCACCGCCGCGCCGTCCCTACAAGCTGCCCGCCGCCTCCGTGCTCGTCCCGGGCGATCCGCCGCAGAAGAAGACGCCCGTGAACGACGAGGCGATCGCCTCGATCACGAGCGTGCTGAGTCAGTTCCAGGTCGATGCCCGCGTCACGGGCTTCACCCGCGGACCCTCGGTCACCCGCTACGAGATCGCGCTCGGCCACGGGGTCAAGGTCGAGCGGGTCACCGCCCTCGCCAAGAACCTCGCCTACGCGGTCGCCTCCAACGAGGTGCAGATCCTGTCGCCGATCCCCGGCAAGAGCGCGATCGGCATCGAGATCCCGAACCGCGACCGCGAGACGGTGTCTCTCGGCGATGTGCTGCGCTCCAGTGCCGCCGCACGGCAGCAGCATCCGATGACGATCGGCCTCGGCAAAGACGTCGAGGGCGGCTTCGTCGTCGCGAACCTCGCGAAGATGCCGCACCTGCTCGTCGCCGGCTCGACCGGATCGGGCAAATCGTCGTTCATCAACTCGATGATCACGAGCATCCTCATGCGGGCCCGCCCGGCCGAGGTGCGGATGGTGCTCGTCGACCCGAAGCGCGTCGAGCTCACCGCCTATCAGGGCGTGCCGCACCTCATCACCCCCATCATCACGAACCCCAAGAAGGCCGCCGAGGCGCTCCAGTGGGTCGTGAAGGAGATGGACATGCGGTACGACGACCTCGCATCGTTCGGCTACTCGCACGTCGACGACTTCAACCGCGCCATCGCGACCAACGAGATCAAGCTGCCGGAGAACTCGCAGCGCGTGCTCCAGCCGTACCCCTACCTGCTCGTCGTGGTCGACGAGCTCGCCGACCTCATGATGGTGGCGCCGAGGGATGTCGAAGACTCCATCGTGCGCATCACGCAACTCGCGCGCGCGGCCGGCATCCACCTCGTCCTCGCGACGCAGCGTCCGTCGGTCGACGTGGTCACGGGACTCATCAAGGCCAACGTGCCGTCGCGGCTCGCCTTCGCGGTGTCGTCGATGACCGACAGTCGCGTCATCCTCGACCAGCCGGGCGCCGAGAAGCTCATCGGGCAGGGCGACGGGCTGTTCCTGCCGATGGGTGCCTCGAAGGCCGTGCGCGTGCAGGGCGCCTGGGTGACGAAGGAAGAGGTCGCCGCGGTGGTCGCGCACGTCACCGCGCAGGCCCGTCCGGAGTACCGCGAGGATGTCGAAGCCGTCGTCGAGAAGCGCGAGGTCGATGCTGACATCGGCGACGACCTCGAGCTGCTCCTCCAGGCCACCGAGCTCGTCGTGACGACGCAGTTCGGCTCGACCTCGATGCTGCAACGCAAGCTGCGGGTCGGGTTCGCGAAGGCCGGGCGGCTCATGGACCTGCTCGAGTCCCGCGACATCGTCGGACCCTCCGAGGGCTCGAAGGCGCGCGACGTGCTCGTGACCGCCGAGCAGCTTCCCGAGGTGCTCGCCCGCCTGCGCGGTGCCCCGGCACCGGCGGCCGGGGCCTCCGGGTCGGAGTATCCTGATGCCGAGGGCGGCTCGGACGGGGGCGCCTGGAGTCTGGCCGGGCGGGGGTAGAGGCATGACGCTCGACGGTCCCCCCGCGCCGAGGGTCAACCCGATGCGCGGCCGCGTCGTCCGTGACGGCGAAGGCGTCGCGAGCGCCGGCAACGTCGCCAACATCGTGACGGTCGCCCGCATCCTGCTCGCCCCCGCGTTCGTCGTGCTCCTGCTGCTCGACGGCAGCGCCGACGGCGTGCTGCGCTATGTCGCCGCCGGGCTGTTCATCCTCGCCTCGGCGACCGACGGCATCGACGGGTACCTCGCGCGTCATCGCAACCTCGTCACCGACGCCGGCAAGCTGCTCGATCCGATCGCCGACAAGGTGCTCATCGGCGGCGCGCTCGTGTCGCTCTCGGTGCTCGGCGAGCTCGACTGGTGGGTGACCATCGTGATCCTCGTGCGCGAGGTCGGCATCACCGTGCTGCGCCTGGTCGCCCTGCGCGACCACGTCATCCCCGCATCGCTCCTCGGCAAGATCAAGACCTGGGTACAGATCATCGCCATCTCGTTCGCGCTCGTGCCGCTCTGGGTGTTCTTCGGCGACGGGATGCACACGGTCAACTTCGTGCTCATGATGCTCGCCGTCGCGATCACGGTCGTGAGCGGCGCCGAGTACCTGTGGCAGGCCTGGAAGGGCCGCCCGTCCGCCCGCACACCCTCCTCGGTCGTCGAGTAGGCGCGCAGCGCCGTGTCGAGACGCGCGCTCGAGCTCGTCGCCGCCCTGCGTGAGCGCGGGCTCACGGTCGCGGTCGCCGAGTCGCTCACGGGCGGGCTGCTCGCGTCGGAGGTCGTCGCGATCCCGGGTGCGTCGACCGTGTTCGTGGGCGGGATCGTGGCCTACGCCACGCGATTGAAAGCCGAGTTGCTGGGCGTCGATCGCGACCTCCTCGCACGCGAGGGCGCCATCCACCCCCTCGTCGCCGAGCAGATGGCGGCGGGCGTGCGCGCGGCGACCGGCGCGGACATCGGCCTCGCCACGACGGGTGCAGCGGGGCCGGACCCGCAGGACGGCCACGCCCCGGGGGAGGTGTGGATCGGGCTCGCGACCGCGCGCGGAGTGACCTCGGCGCGGCTCGCCCTCGCGGGAGACCGCGCCGCGATCCGGAGTGCGAGCGTCGAGGCGGCTCTCGCCCTCGCACTGGGGGTCGCCCGGGAATAGCCCCTGTGTCGATCCTGTTACAGATCGTGTCAACTCAGGATTCCCCGAGGTGACGCGAATTAGAGTTCAGGTAGGGCCCGGGGTAGTGTTGCCACCCCAGACCGGAGACCGTGAGGTCTCCGAATAAGAAGGAGAAGGAGGACACCATGGTTCTGGTCCGTCAGGAGATCGGCGATGTCCTCCGCGATTTCCGCCTTCAGAAGGCGATGACGCTCCGTCAGGTCGCGTCGCGCGCGTCCGTGGCCCTCGGGTACCTCAGCGAGGTCGAGCGCGGTCAGAAGGAGGCGTCGAGCGAGATCCTCGCCTCGGTCGCCGACGCCCTCGACACCCCGATCTCCGTCATCATGCGTGAGGTGGGCGACCGTCTCGCGGTCATCGAGGGTGTCACCTTCGACGCCACGACCGCGTACGACCGCGTGCCCGACACGCTGCCGGATGAGCTCGTCGCCGAGTTCGACGCCGACCTCGCGGTTCGCTGACCTGAAGATCTCGGAGTTCTCCCGAGCCGTCGACGACGAGTTCGGCGCCTTCGGACGCGTGCTGCTCCGCGACACCGTGATCGTCGAACTCGGCAACCGCACGCCCGAGCAGGCTCTCGCGGCCGGCGTCCCGGCGCGTGACGTGTGGATCGCGCTGTGCGACGTGCAAGAGGTGCCGCGCGATCGTCGCCACGGCGCGGGGCGTCCCGACCCCGCGCGCTGACCAGCGCACGCGACGGCGTGTCGCGTTCGAACATCCGTTCGGATGCGCGTAGTGTCCTCCACAGAGTCGTTCGAAGACGAGTCGTTCCGCTTTCCGCCCGTCGGTCCCGACCGATGTCGGTCCTCGGGCGTAGCGTCGCACTCGTCGGACACCGACAGCCTTTGTCACGAGAGCACCGGCCTTGCTTCACCGGCCGGCGCAGGGATGGCAGCCGATGGGCGCACCGCATCGGGGGCATCGACCGCCCCTGCCGAACGAAGGAAGACAGCACATGCCCAGTCCCGCAGACCGCGAGAAGGCCCTCGAGACCGCTCTCGCCCAGATCGACCGCCAGTTCGGCAAGGGCACGGTGATGCGGCTCGGATCCGACGAGCGCGCCCCGGTCGCCGTCATCCCGACCGGTTCCATCGCCCTCGACGTCGCGCTCGGCATCGGCGGGCTCCCGCGTGGCCGCATCGTCGAGATCTACGGTCCGGAGTCGTCGGGAAAGACGACCCTCACGCTGCACGCGATCGCCAATGCGCAGCGCGGCGGAGGCATCGCGGCATTCATCGACGCGGAGCACGCGCTCGACCCCGAGTACGCCAAGAAGCTCGGCGTCGACATCGACGCGCTGCTCGTGTCGCAGCCCGACACGGGGGAGCAGGCGCTCGAGATCGCCGACATGCTCGTGCGTTCCGGTTCGATCGACCTCATCGTCATCGACTCCGTCGCGGCGCTCGTTCCTCGTGCCGAGATCGAGGGCGAGATGGGCGACAGCCACGTCGGCCTCCAGGCGCGGCTCATGTCGCAGGCGCTCCGCAAGCTCACGGGTGGTCTCTCCTCGACGCAGACGACGATGATCTTCATCAACCAGCTCCGCGAGAAGATCGGCGTGTTCTTCGGCAGCCCGGAGACCACCGCGGGTGGCAAGGCGCTCAAGTTCTACGCGTCGGTGCGACTCGACATCCGCCGCATCGAGACCCTGAAGGACGGCACCGAGGCGGTCGGCAACCGTACGCGCGTGAAGGTCGTCAAGAACAAGATGGCGCCGCCCTTCAAGCAGGCCGAGTTCGACATCCTGTACGGCGTCGGCATCTCGCGCGAGGGCAGCCTCATCGACTACGGCGTCGAGCACGAGATCGTCCGCAAGTCGGGCGCCTGGTACACCTACGAGGGCGACCAGCTCGGCCAGGGCAAGGAGAACTCGCGCAACTTCCTGCTCGAGAACCCCGACATCGCGAACGAGATCGAGAAGAAGATCCTCACGAAGCTCGGTGTCGGCGCGGCGGCGAAGGCCGAGGCGTCCAACGTCGCCCCGATCCTGGCGCCGGTGGCCGAGGTGCCCGAACTCAAGGCGGCGGGCGAGTAGTCCGGCCAGGAAAGAAAGGCCCCCCCCCATGGAACGGCTCGACGGTGTGCTCGCGCGCGTGACCTACCTGCCGGGAGTGATCCCGCAGGAGGTCGCGCCGGCACAGGACAGCGCCGCGGAAGCCTCCCTCCGCGACCGTCTCACGTCGAGCCGTTCCGCCCCCCTCGCCGATACGGCAGACGACGAGCACCTTCCCCCGATCGGTGCGGCACGCCACGTCTCGATCACCGCACTGGCACGGCGTGGGCTCTCCCGTCGCGAGCTCGAACGGCACCTCCGCGATCGCGGCTTCGACGACACCGACATCGAGGCGGATGTCGCGCGACTCGAACGCGACGGCTATCTCGACGACGTCGCCCTCGCCCAGAACCTCGTCGGCACGCTCCAGGAGCGCAAGGGGCTCGGGCGCTCGGCGATTGCGGCAGAGCTCACGCGCCGCCTTCTCTCGCCTGCCGCGATCGAGTACGCGCTCGAACTCATCGACACCTCCGACGAGCTCTCGCGCGCTCGTGACCTGGCCGTCAAGCGGGCGCCGCAGCTCCGGCATCTCGACCGCGACACGGCCGCGCGGCGGCTGAGCGCCTACCTCGCGCGACGTGGGTACGGCGGCAGCACGATCCGTGCAGCCGTCGACCAGGCGTTGCCACAGAGTCCCCGGCGCGGCGTAGCTTTTTCCTAGGTGCTGTACCCCGATAGGGTGACGGTCATGACACTTCGTCGCTCTCTCAGCATCGGGTCCGTGACCCTGCTCCTCGTCGCCGTCCTGACGGCGTGCTTCCCCTCCCTGCCCACCCCCGGTGGGAACCCCGGCGGCGACACCGGCGGAGACGACGCCACCACGCTCACGGGCACCTGGAACGGCGAAGACTCCGACGGTGACGTCTGGGAGATCGACTTCCAGTCCGACGGAACGCTCGGGGTCTCGTTCAACGGCGACTTCTCCGACGTCGCGGAAGACACCTGGACGCAGGACGGCACCGCGATCGAGATGACCGTCACCGGCTTCGAGAACGGCGACGTCACCTTCACCGGCACCTACGACGGCGGCAGCTCGCTTCCGCTCAACGGCAGCTACGCCGGCCGCCCGTTCACGCTCACCCTCACCGAGGGCTGATCGAGCAGTCCGACATCCGGGGCCGGCGAGTGAGCGCCGGCCCTTCGTCGTTTCCGGAAGCCCTGTGCGGCGCTGACGGAGATCCCTCACGACACTCCGCATCGCTAAGGTGCGGTGCATGACTCCTCGCCGCTCCCTCAGCCTCGGCTCCGCTGCGCTCCTCGTCGTCGCTCTTCTGACGGCGTGTTTCCCCGTCCTCCCCGGCGGCGGCAGCCCCGGGGGCGGAGACCCGGGCATCGGCACCGGGGGCGGCACCTCGACCGACCTGGCCGGCACCACCTGGAGCGGCACCGACTCCGACGGCGACAGTTGGGAGCTCGAGTTCCAGCCCGACGGCACGGTTGCCGTCGCCTTCAACGACGGCAACCGCTTCGACGATGCGAGCGACACGTGGAGGCTCTCCGGCACGACCCTTGACATCCATCTGGTCTTCGTCGAGAGCGACTACGACTTCACCGGGACGTATGACGGGGGAGACTCGATCCCGCTCGACGGAACATGGGCGGGCGGCGGCTTCACGCTGACGATCACACGAGGGTGAGGCCTCGATGCCCGTTCCGTCGAGGCCGCGCGGTCGTGGCCGCGACCGTTCCGTAGACTCTCCCGCATGTCCCTGCTCGCCGACGGCGCTCCTGCGCGCGCCCGCACCTACGAGGTGCGCACGTTCGGCTGCCAGATGAACGTGCACGACTCGGAACGGCTCTCCGGAAGCCTCGAGGCCGCCGGCTATGTGCGCTCCGAAAGCGGCCAGGCGGACGTCGTCGTCATCAACACGTGCGCCGTGCGCGAGAACGCCGACAACAAGCTCTACGGCACGCTCGGTCACCTTGCGAGCACGAAGCGCGAGCACGAGGGGATGCAGATCGCCGTCGGCGGCTGTCTCGCTCAGAAGGACAAGTCGGTCATCCTCGACAAGGTGCCGTGGGTGGACGTCGTGTTCGGCACCCACAACATGGGCTCTCTCCCGACGCTCCTCGAGCGCGCGCGCCACAACGAGACGGCGCAGGTCGAGATCCTCGAGGCGCTCGAGGTGTTCCCGTCGACGCTTCCGACGCGGCGTGATTCGACGCACAGCGGCTGGGTGTCGATCTCGGTCGGCTGCAACAACACCTGCACGTTCTGCATCGTCCCGTCGCTGCGTGGCAAAGAGAAAGATCGTCGCCCCGGCGACATCCTCTCCGAGATCCAGATGCTCGTCGACGACGGCGTCATCGAGGTCACGCTGCTCGGCCAGAACGTCAACTCCTATGGCGTCGAATTCGGCGACCGGTTCGCATTCGGCAAGCTCCTCCGCGCCGCCGGCGAGATCGACGGACTCGAGCGCGTGCGCTTCACGAGCCCGCACCCCGCCGCGTTCACCGACGACGTCATCGACGCGATGGCCGAGACGCCCAACGTCATGCCGCAGCTGCACATGCCGCTGCAGTCCGGCTCCGATCGCATCCTCAAGGCCATGCGCCGTTCCTACCGGTCGGAGAAGTTCCTCGGCATTCTCGATCGTGTGCGCGCGCGGATGCCGCAGGCGGCGATCTCGACCGACATCATCGTCGGGTTCCCGGGCGAGACCGAGGAGGACTTCGCCGAGACGCTGCGGGTCGTCGAGCAGGCCCGCTTCGCGAGCGCGTTCACGTTCCAGTACTCGATCCGGCCCGGCACCCCCGCCGCCACGCTGCCCGACCAGTTGCCCAAGGAGGTCGTGCAGGAGCGCTACGAGCGCCTCATCGAACTCCAGGAGCGCATCTCCGCGGAAGAGAACGACGCGCTGCTCGGACGCACCGTCGAGGTGCTCGTCGCGACCGGCGAGGGGCGTCGCGACATGGCACGCGGCCGCATGTCGGGGCGCGCCGAAGACAACCGTCTCGTGCACTTCGACGTGCCCGAGGGCAGCGAGGTGCCGCGGCCCGGCGACGTCGTGAGCGTCGTCGTCACCCGCACCGCGCCGCACTATCTCATCGCGGCGCCGACGGGCGAGACGCTGACCGTGCGCCGCACCCGCTCGGGCGACGCCTGGGACCGTGCCGAGGCCGAGTCGTGCGCCGTGCCGACCGCGCCCACCGATTCCGCGGGCCGTGTGAGCCTCGGCCTGCCGACGGTCGGCCTGCCCGGGCTGGGCACCGGCGCCTGACGCCCGTGCTCGTCGCCGTCGTCGGACCGACCGGCACCGGCAAGTCGGCGCTCTCGCTCGACCTGGCCGAGGGGCTCGCCGCCGCGGGTCGCCCGGCTGAGATCGTCAACGCCGACGCGATGCAGCTCTACCGCGGCATGGACATCGGCACGGCGAAGCTGCCGCTCGACGAGCGTCGCGGCATCCCGCACCACCTGCTCGACGTGCTCGAGCCGAGCGAAGAGGCCAGCGTCGCGCGCTACCAGGTGGAGGCGCGCGCCGTGATCGACGAGGTCCTGGGTCGTGGCGCGGTGCCGATTCTCGTCGGAGGCTCGGGGCTGTACGTCTCGAGCGTGCTCTACGACTTCCGTTTCCCCGGCACCGACGCCGACGTACGTGCGCGCCTCGAGGCCGAGCTCGAGAAGGACGGGCCCGGGATGCTGCATCGCCGCCTGCGGGACGTCGACCCCGTCGCGGCGGACGCGATCGGTGCCGCCAACGGTCGTCGGCTCGTGAGAGCCCTCGAGGTCGTCGAGCTCACGGGGGAGCCGTTCGGCGCGGGCCTCGGGGCCGAGGAGCGTCCGTGGCGACCGAGCACGACCATCGGCCTCCGTGCCGACCGTGCCGCCCTCGTGGCGCGTCTCGACGCACGAGTCGCGGGGATGTGGCGCAACGGGCTCGTGAGCGAGGTCGCGGATCTCCTGCCGGGAGGCCTCGGGGTCACGGCCGGTCGCGCGATCGGGTACGCGCAGGCCGCGGCGCAGCTCGCGGGCGAGCTCACCGAGGGTGAGGCCATCGAGCAGGCGGCGCTGCTCACCCGCAAGTACGCGCGACGGCAGGTGAGCTGGTTCGGACGCTTCCGCGACACGGTGTGGCTCGACGCCGACGACCCCGCCCGTGTCGGCACGGCACTGGCGGCGGCGATCTCCGCGCCCGGATAACCTCGAACCGTGGCGACGACGATCGACTTCACCAAGGGGCACGGCACGGGCAACGACTTCGTGCTGTTCGCCGACCCCGACGGCCGCGTCACCCTCGATGCCGAGCACCTCGCGAGCCTCGCCGATCGGCGCTTCGGCGTCGGCGGCGACGGCGTCATCCGCGCGGTGCGCTCCGCGAATCTCCCCGAGGGCGCCGACGCCCTCGGCGAAGACCCGGCCGCCGAGTGGTTCATGGACTATCACAACGCCGACGGCAGCCCCGCGGAGATGTGCGGCAACGGCATCCGCGTCTACGGTGCCTACCTCGTCGAGCAAGGCCTCCTCGACCTCGACGTCGGCGCGACCGTCGCGATCGGCACGCGCGGCGGCGTGCGGCAGCTCACTCGCACCGCCGACGGCTTCGAGGTCGACCTCGGCCCGTTCGTGCTCGCGGGAGAGGCGACCGTGAATGCCGTGGGGCTCGACGTCGCCCGTCCGGGACTCGCCGTCGGGGTCGGCAACCCGCACGTCGTCGTCGCCCTCGCCGACACCGCCGAACTCGATGCCCTCGAACTCGCCGCGGCGCCGACGGTCACCCCCGCGCCGCCGGACGGCGTCAACGTCGAGTTCGTCGTGCCGGGCGACCCGCTCGTGCGCGACGGCGTCGGCCACATCCGGATGCGCGTGCACGAGCGCGGGTCGGGTGAGACGCTGTCATGCGGCACCGGCGCTGCGGCCGCAGCTCTCGCCACCCGGCACTGGGCGGGCGAACGCGCGCCGGACGCGTGGAGTGTCGACGTGCCCGGTGGCACCGTCGGCGTCCGGGTGATGCCCACAGCGAACGGCGACCACGTGCTGCTGAGCGGACCGGCCGAACTGGTATTCTCGGGAACTATGAAGCTTCTCTAGAGATCAGTCCACGGTCTCGTCGACCGCGTCG
>NZ_JBMRCP010000065.1:0-24207 GCF_057350545.1 Pseudolysinimonas sp.
CAGACTTGAGCGATGGATCCCGTCGACGCGCTCACCGAGATCGCCTACCTGCTCGAGCGGGAGCGGTCGTCGCGCTACAAGTCGAAGGCGTTCCGCACGGCGGCCGCGGCGATCACGGATCTCGACCCCGGCATCCTGAACGACGCGACGCGGCTCAAGGCGGTGCCGGGCGTCGGCGACTCGTCGTACGCGGTGGTCCGGCAGGCCCTCGCGGGGGAGGTGCCCGAGCGGCTCGTCGACCTGCGCGAGCGGAACGGCCCGAAGCCCTCGCGCCTGCGCGGACTGCTGCGCGGCGACCTGCACTCGCACTCGGAGTGGAGCGACGGCACCACCTCGATCGACGCCATGGTCGCGGGGGCGCTCACCCTCGGGCACGAGTACCTCGCCCTCACCGACCACTCGCCGCGGCTCACGATCGCCCGGGGATTGTCGGCGGAGCGGCTCACCGAGCAGCTCGAGGTCGTCGCGGGGTTCCGGGATGACGGCTTCCGGCTCCTCACCGGCATCGAGTGCGACATCAACGAAGACGGCACGCTCGACCAGACGCCGGAGATGCTGGCGCTCCTGGATGTGGTCGTCGCGAGCGTGCACAGCAAACTCAAGTCCGACCCGCGGGAGATGACGAAACGGATGCTCGCGGGCATCCGGAATCCGCACACCGATGTGCTCGGGCACGTCACCGGTCGGCTGGTGGAGGGGTCGCGGGGCACGCGGCCGGGGTCGACGTTCGACGCGGCGGCGGTGTTCGCCGCGTGCGCGGAGGAGCGGGTGGCCGTCGAGATCAACTCGCGCCCCGAGCGGCAGGATCCGCCCGACGAGCTCATCCAGGTCGCCCTCGACGCGGGGTGCCTGTTCTCGATCGACTCGGATGCGCACGCGCCCGGGCAGCTCTCGCTGCTCGACTACGGCGCGGAACGGGCGGAGCGGATGGGCGTTCCGCCGGAGCGCATCGTCACGACGTGGCCGCTCGACGAGCTGCTCGGCTGGACCTCGCGCGCCCGGTGAATGTCGACTCCCGAATGTCGACTCCCGAATGTCGACTCCCGAATGTCGACTTAAGTGCACATTGCTCCCGGAGGACGGAGCAATGTGCAACTAACCCGACAAATCCCTACCGCGTTCGGTCGAACGCCTGCGGTCCGAGGAGCACCTTCCACAGCCAGTCGACGGCGGTCTCGACGGGAGGGCGTGGGTCGCGCTGCAGCCAGACGCCGAGCACTCCGAGCACCGAGCCGGAGAGACCGGCGGCGAGGACGTCGGGCGGGATGTCCTTGAAGGTGTCGGCGTGCGAGGTGGCGACGGCGTCGATGACGATCGTCTGCACACGTTCGCTGAGTCGGGCGAGGGCGATGGGAGAGCCGTGCTCGCCGAAGACTCGGGAGTACACGGCCGCGTTCTCCTCGACGTGGCGCAGGTACTCGATGAGGATCGCGGGCGGCTCCGGCGAGATCTCGCTCTGTAGTGGGATCGAGGCGCCGGCCTCCTCGACGACGGCGTCGATCGCGTCGGCGAGCAGCGTGTCCTTGTCGGAGTAGTGCTGGTAGAAGCTGCTGCGGTTCACCCCCGCGCGTTCGGCGATGTCGGCGACCGAGATCTCGTCGAGTCCGCGTTCGCGCGCGAGTTCGAACAGCGCCTCCTGGAGGCTGCGTCGAGTGCGGGCGATGCGGGGGTCCACGTGCCGATTCTGGCAGCGCGTCGCGCGCGCGTCCGGCTCATCGCCCGTTTGCTGCGAGTTCTCCGACAATCGTCTGTTTTCCAACACGTGTCGGATACTGTCGGATCAGCCCGACGACGTGCGCCGCATCCGCTCCTCTCAGATTCGTCTCAGATCCGTCGAAAGGCCTTGCCGTGGCTCGACTGCTCGCCCGACTCGGGCGCCTCTCCACCCGCCGACCCTGGCTCGTGCTCCTCGGCTGGGTCGTGCTCCTCGCCGCAGCGGGCGGTGCCTACCTCGGCGCCGGGGGAGCCCTCGCGAGCGGGTTCAGCATCCCGAACACGCCCACGCAGCAGGTGACCGATCGCCTCAACGAGGAGCTCGACGGCGTCGGCGGTGCGGTCGGCACGATCGTGTTCCAGACCGACGACGGCACGGCGTTCACCGACGAGCAGACCCAGGCGATCGCCGACGCGCTCGCCGACGTCGGGGGGCTCGACAAGGTCGCGACCGTCGTCGACCCGTTCGTGACCGCCGCCCAGCAGGCTGAGCAGCGCCAGCAGCTCACGGACGGGCAGACGCAGCTGGATGCCGGCCGCGCGCGGCTCGAGGCGGGCCAGACCCAGCTCGATGAGGGTCAAGCGCAACTCGACGCCGCCCGCGCGCAGGCCGAGGCCGCCGGCATGGCCGACGCGCTCGCCGCGCAGTTCGACGCCCAGCAGGCGCAACTCGACGCCGGGCAGGCGCAGCTCGACGAGAGCCGCGCCGAACTCGAGACGCAGCAGGAGCTCGTCACCCTCGGGAAGACGCTGTTCGACAATGCGAGCGGCATCGTCACGGTCTCCGACGACGGCGCGACCGCCCTCGGCGCGGTCGTCTTCGACGCCACCCTCTTCGACCTCGACCCGACCGACCGCATCGCCGTCTCCGACGCGCTCCAGGATGCCGACATCCCGGGCGTGAGTCTCGAGTTCTCGGCAGAGCTCACCAATTCGCTCGACGGCCTGCTCGGCGTCGGCGAGATCGTCGGCGTGCTCATCGCCGGGCTCGTGCTCGTCGTCGTCTTCGGCGCGCTGCTGCCCGCCGTGCTGCCGCTCGCGTCGTCGATCATCGGTGTCGGGGTCGGCGTCGCCGGTTCGCTCGCGTTCTCGGGCGTCGTCGAGATGGCCTCGGTCACCCCGGTGCTCGGCGTCATGCTCGGCCTCGCGGTCGGCATCGACTACGCGCTCTTCATCATCAACCGGCACCGACGGCAGCTGCGCGAGGGCGGCAAGCTCGACCGCGAGAGCATCCGCGACTCGATCTCGCTCGCCAACGGCACCGCGGGCAACGCCGTCGTGTTCGCCGGGTCGACCGTCTTCATCGCACTGCTCGCGCTCAACGTGACCGGCATCCCGTTCCTCGGTGTCATGGGAACCGTCGGCGCCGTGTGCGTGCTCATCGCCGTGCTCGTCGCGATCACCCTCACCCCTGCGCTGCTCGCGCTCGTCGGCCCGCGGGTGCTGAACAAGCGCGCCCGGGCGAAGCTCGGCCACCCCGATCACGCGGTCGCCGCGCCGAAGGCGATGCCCACCTGGCGGGCGATCGTGTCGGCGGTCGTCGCGATCGGCATCCTGCTCGTCGCCGCCATCCCCGCGCTCTCGCTGCGCCTCGGCCTGCCCGACGGCTCGAGCGAGGCCGTGGACTCGACGCAGTACCAGGCGTACAACATCGTCGCCGACGAGTTTGGCGAGGGTCGCAACGGCACCCTCGTGGTCACGGCCGAGCCGGGGACGCCGGTCGACGCCGACGACGAGCTCGCCGTGCTGCGGCTGCAGGTCGAGATCGAGGATGCCCTCATGGCGCAGCCCGACGTCGCCGCGGTCGCCCCGGTCGGTGTCGCCGACGACGGGGAGCTGCTCGCGTTCCAGATCATCCCGGACCAGGGGCCGTCGACCGTGTCGACCGAGGAGCTCGTCGCCGCGCTGCGTGCGCTCTCGCCGATCGACTCGGCCGCGAACGGTGACATCGAGCTCGGCGTCGCGGGTCAGGCGAGCGGCAACATCGACATCTCCGCGGCTCTCGCTGAGGCGCTGCCGATCTACCTCGCGGTCGTGATCGGGCTCTCGATCCTCATCATGGTGCTGGTGTTCCGGTCGCTGCTCGTGCCGCTCATCGCGACCGGCGGGTTCCTGCTCTCGTTCTTCGCGGCGCTCGGCGCGGTGACGGCGATCTACCAGTGGGGATGGCTCGGCGAGGTGTTCGGCGTGCACGACCCTGGTCCGGTGCTCAACTTCGCCCCGGTGATCCTCGTCGGAGTGCTCTTCGGACTCGCGATGGACTACCAGCTCTTCATCGCGTCGGGCATGCGCGAGGCCTTCGTGCACGGGGTGCCGGCGCGCGCTGCGGTGACCGCGGGCGTGCGCGGTGCTCGCGCCGTCGTCACGGCCGCCGCGATCATCATGATCTCGGTGTTCGGCGGCTTCATCTTCAGCCACCTCGCGATGATCCGTCCGCTCGGCTTCGGGATGGCGGTGGGCGTGCTCTTCGACGCGTTCGTCGTGCGGCTGCTGCTCATGCCGGCGCTCATGCACCTGCTCGGACGCTCGGCCTGGTGGCTGCCGAAGTGGCTCGACCGCATCCTGCCGAACGTCGATGTCGAGGGTGCTTCGCTCGAGCGGGCTCACGCTGTGCCCGGTGCGCGCCCGCACGCCGTGACGCCGGGCGCGCGCAAGAGCCCCGCCCCGAAGCGCGAGCCCGCCCACCGCAGTTAGCGCGACCCGCGACCCGCGACCCGCGGCCAGAAGCCAGGTCACGGCTCCGTGCGACTATCCGGTCGCGCGGGCGAGGTGCTCGCGCAGCGCGCGCGATTTGGTGACGAGCAGCGCCCCGGGGCGCCCCGATCCGGGTGGTGGTTCCAACCAGTACTGGCCGGCTCGCAGTCGGATTCTCCAGTGCTCGTTGTGCAGCCGCAGATGATGGTGGCGGCACAGCAGCACGCCGCGGTCGATGTCGGTGCGCCCACCCGACGACCAGTCGTCGATGTGGTGGGCCTCGCACCAGGAGGGTGGTCGATCGCATCCAGTCCACAGGCAGCCGCCGTCTCGGAGGGCGAGGGCGATGCGTTGCCGGGCGGTGAAGAGCCGCTGCTCGCGCCCGACGTCGAGGGGTCGGCCCGCGGCGGTGAGCACGACGGGTTGCACGCCGTGGGAGCAGGCGAGCCGCTCGACCGTCGCGATTGACACCGCCTCGTCGCTGCCCTCGAGGACGCCGTGGCCGGTGCCGGTCTCGAGCGCTTCGGCGGACACGATCACCCGCACGGACGGCGTTCCGTTGCCGAGGAGCACGTTCTCGTCGATCGATGCCGACTGACGCAGCAGTTCGGCGAACCCGTCGGAGGCGAGTTGCTCGGTCGTGCGGGGATCGGCGGCGACGCTGTCGGCCCGAGCCGCCTGCTCGGCATCGACGAACCGCGGACCGCCGCGACGCGGAGAGGTGAGCCGGTCGTAGATCTCGTCGACGATGCCCGCCGTCTCGGGGTCGTAGTCCCAGACGAGTCGCTTCATGCCGTCGCGGCAGTCGATGCGCCGCAGGGACCGCCGCCGTCGGAGTACCTGCTCCCGGTCGGCGATGCCCGCCTCATCGAGCTCGTCGCGCACCTCGCGTGCGCGCTTCAGCAGCCGATCGGGGTCGGCCGCGGTCGGATCGTCGCACAGCAGTTCTGCGGCACGTGCCACGAGCTCGTCCGGTGCGCCCGCACCGCAGAGGCCGACGCGGATCGCCTCCGCCGCCGCAACCGACACGGTGCCGTCGAGCACACGCTCGCCCACCCCGGCTAGCACCTCCGAGTCGCCCTGGGTCAGCCGCCCGACGCGCACCGCCGTCGCCGCATCCCGCCCCGTCATCCCGGCGATGGTCAGCAACTCTTCCACCGTGCGCGCTCCCGCTTGACGCGCGAGGCCCTCGCGCCCGAGTTCGGGGGCCGAACGCCGAGCGATCTCTCCCGCCGACGCCGCGACGTGCGCGTCGGCGACCCGGCGCAGCTCGAGCGCGAGCCGCGACCATTCCAGGACGGCGGCGGACCTGGCATCCGTGGCCCGCAGCGGGACCTCGCGGAGGGCGTCGAGCGCCTCCGAGAGGGCAGTCACTGCGGGGAGAGTCATGAGGAGATCCTTTCAAGAGCCATTCTCCCGCGTCGAACAAAGTTTCGAAAGTAGGAGAAGTCCGGGCGCGGAAGCCTGTGGAGGACGCGCTGAACCCGCGGCACGCGCCGTGTCGCCCGCTCGACATACCCTCGCGCCATGCGCGACATCCCCGCCGACTTCCGCATCGCCGTGCCCGACGACGTGCTCGACGACCTCCGCGATCGCCTGCGCCGCGCCCGCTTGCTCGACGACTCACCGCGCCGGATGGCGTCCGGAATGTCGGCCACCCTGCTGCGCGAACTCGTCGACGGGTGGATCGAGTTCGACTGGCGTTCCCGCGAGCGGTGGCTCAACGACCATCCCCAGTTCCGAGCGCGGGTCGGGGGCGCCGACATCCACTTCGCTCATCTCCGATCGGCGCACCCCGACGCTCCTGCGCTGCTCGTCATGCACGGCTGGCCGCACACCTTCGCGCTGCAGCTCGCCCTCGCCGACGCGCTACCGGACGTCCACGTCGTCGTGCCGAGCTTCCCGGGCTTCGCCTTCTCGCCCGCTGCCGACGAGCCACTCTCGGAGCGCTTCCTCGCCGACACGATGCACGCCCTCATGACCGACGTGCTCGGTTACGACCGCTACGTCACCTACGGCGAAGACGTGTCGGCGAACGTGAGCGATCTCATCGCGGCGACGCATCCGGATGCCGTGCGCGGCATCGTCGCGACGCACGCTCACTTTCCGACGAAGGCCGAGCGGGAGCACCTCGTGGCGCCCGACGAGGTCGCCTTCTTCGCCCGGATCGCCGACGACCACGACGAGCACGGGGCGTACGGGCACGTGCAGGCGACGCGACCCGACACGCTCGCCGCGGCGCTCAACGACTCACCGGTCGGGCTGCTCGCGTGGCTCGCCGAGAAGCTGATCGAGTGGAGCGACCGGCCCGGCGCCGTGACCCGGGAGACGATCCTCACCGAGGCGACGATCTATTGGGTGACGCAGTCGATCGGCACGTCGTTCCGCCCGTACTACGAGGGCGCCGACGATCCGGCGCCGATCCCGCCGGTCGAGGTGTCGGCGGCGGTGTTCGTGCAGCGGCACGAGGCCGACTACCCGGAGTCGCTCGCGCGCGAGTTCTACCGCGACCTGCGTGTGTTCGAGCGGCTCGACGAGGGCGGGCACTTCACGGCGGCCGAGGTTCCCGACGCGCTGGCCGAACGCATCCGCCGGTTCGTCGCCACTCTCGACTGACCGGTCGGCGTCAGACCACCCCGAGGGCGAGCATCGCGTCGGCGACCCGGATGAACCCGGCGATGTTCGCCCCTGCCACGTAGTCGCCGGGCGAACCGTAGGCGTCGGCCGTCTCGAGGCAGCGGTCGTGGATCGATCGCATGATCTCCGACAGTCGCTGCTCGGTGTGTGCGAAGTCCCACGAGTCGCGGGAGGCGTTCTGCTGCATCTCGAGGGCACTCGTCGCCACGCCGCCCGCGTTGACGGCCTTGCCGGGGGCGAAGCGCACCCCCGCTTCGGCGAGCAGTCGCGTCGCTTCGGGAGTGGTCGGCATGTTGGCGCCTTCTGCGACGATCCGGCATCCGTGGGCTGCGAGTGTGCGGGCGCCATCCGCGTCGAGCTCGTTCTGCGTCGCGCACGGCAGGGCGATCTCGCACGGCACGTCCCAGATGGAGCCGTTCGCGACGAACGTCGCCGAGGGACGGGCGTCCGCGTACTCGCCGATCCGACCGCGGCGCACCTCCTTGATCTCGCGGAGCAGCTCGAGGTCGATGCCCGCCTCGTCGACGACGTAGCCGCTCGAGTCGGAGCAGGCGACGACGCGACCACCGAGGGCGTGCACCTTCTCGATCGCGTAGATCGCGACGTTGCCCGATCCCGACACGATCACCCGTGAGCCCTCGATCGAGCGCCCTTCCGTGCGCAGCATCGAATCGACGAAGAACACCGTGCCGTAGCCGGTGGCCTCGGTGCGCACCTGCGAGCCGCCCCACGTGAGGCCCTTGCCCGTGAGCACCCCCGACTCGTACCGGTTGGTGATGCGCTTGTACTGACCGAACAGGTACCCGATCTCGCGCCGCCCGACGCCGATGTCGCCCGCCGGCACGTCGGTGTACTCGCCGATGTGCCGGTACAGCTCGGTCATGAGCGACTGGCAGAAGCGCATGACCTCGGCGTCCGACTTGCCTTTGGGGTCGAAGTCGGAACCGCCCTTGCCTCCGCCGATCGGCATGCCGGTGAGGGAGTTCTTGAAGATCTGCTCGAAGCCGAGGAACTTCACGATCCCCAGGTTCACGCTCGGGTGGAAGCGCAGGCCGCCCTTGTACGGCCCGAGGGCGGAGTTGAACTCGACCCGGAATCCGCGGTTGAGCTGCACCCGTCCGGCGTCGTCGGTCCACGGCACCCGGAAGATCACCTGGCGCTCCGGCTCGCACAGCCGACGGATGATCTCGGCGTCGGCGTACTCGGGATGCTTGCCCACGACCGGGGCGAGGCTCTCGAAGACCTCGCGCACCGCCTGGTGGAACTCGCCCTCACCGGGGTTCCGCTGGATCACCTCCTCGAAAACGGGGAGGAGGCTGGCGTCGAGGGGGTGGGACATGGTGGAGCTCCGGATCAGCTGAGGGATGCGCGCGGGCGCACCTCCCACGACGCTATCGCGCCACCGGACTCACACGCGGCCGTACTGGTAGACGATCGGGCACTCGAAGACGCGCGGAGCGCTGTGCCCGACGGTCTTCATGTACCGCAGCACCACTCGGTAGGCCTCGACGATCGTCGTCTCGGTGTACACGATGCCTTCACGGAGGCTCGCCTCTTTCACGAGCTTCCGCGCCGCGAACAGGTGCGGGCGGGCCATGCTCGGGAAGAGGTGGTGCTCGATCTGGAAGTTGAGTCCGCCCATGAGGATGGTCATGCCCCAGCCGCCGCGGATGTTGCGCGACGAGAGGATCTGCTTGCGCAGGAAGTCGGGCTTGGCGTCGAGGGCGAACATCGTCATGCCGATGTGGTTCGGGGCGAACGACAGGCCCATGTAGGCACCGAAGACGACGAGCTGCACTCCGACGAAGGCGAACGCCATGCCGAGCGGGAGCACGAGGAAGATCGGGATGAGCACGACCGCCATGCGGGTGACGAGCAGGATGATCTCCATCGTGCGGTTGTCGACCTTGCCCTTGCCGAACGCGTGGATGAACGACTTCACGTGCAGGTTGATGCCCTCGAACGCGAGCAGCGGGAAGAACAGCTTCCCCTGGTGGCGCGTGATCAGCGCACGCAGGCCGCGGGCCGAGGCGGCGTCGGTGTCGACGAACGAGACGGTGTCGATGTCGAGGTCGGGGTCTTTGCCGACGACGTTCGGGTTGCCGTGGTGGCGCGTGTGCTTGTTCATCCACCACGAGTAGGAGAGTCCGACGACGCCCGACGCGAGCGCGCGGCCCATGCGGTCGTTGGCCTTGCCGGAGGTGAAGATCTGACGGTGCGAGGCCTCGTGCCCGAGGAACGCGAACTGGGTGAAGATCAGGCCGAGCGCGCCCGCGATGAGCAGCTGGAACCACGAGTCGCCGAGCAGGATGAACCCGGTGATCGCCCCGCCGAGCGCGAGCACGAGCGTGGTCAGCAGCGAGAGGTAGAACACCTGGCTGCGGCGCAGGAGCCCCGCGTCCTTGACGCGTCCGAGAAGCGGCGCGAAGCCGCTCGGGCTAGCGGTGCGGGGCGTGGTCGAACGGATGCCGCTCGAAGAGGTTGCGAGGGTCACGAGGGGCCTTCGGGATTCGGTACGACTTCCCAGCCGGCGAGGTGAGCGGAACGCTCCAGATGTCTTGAAACTACAGGACGTTCCTGGGTGCGAGCAGCGCATCGACTGCGATTCGTGTGCGGATGTAGGGCTCGGCACTGTCGTGGAGGAGCGACGCATCGTTGGCGGCGTCGAGCAGCGCCTGGATCTCGAACGCGAGCTGGGCGGCATCCGTCGACTCCGGGAGGTCACCTGCCGCGATCGCGCGGGCGACCGCCCCGGTGAGGAAGTCGCCCCAGCGCCGCATCTGCGCGGCGATGGCGTCCCGCACGGGACCGGGCTTCGCGCGGTACTCGGCGGTGACGGCGGCGAAGAAGCACCCGCCCGAGAACACCCGGCTCTCGCTGTAGTCGAGGAACGCCGCGACGAGCGCTCGCAGCCGCTCGAGTCCCGCCGGGGCGGTCAGCGCGGGGCGGATGACGTGGTCCTGGAAGATCTCGGCCGCGGTCGCGACGACGGCGAGCTGGAGGTCTTGCTTCGATCCGAAGAGCCCGGCGATGCCGCCCTTGCTCATCGAGACGGTCGTCGCGAGGCCGCCGATCGAGAGGCCGTCGAGACCTTCGACGCTGGCCCTGTCGACGGCGGCGGCGAGCACGGCAGACCGGGAGGTGTCGCCCCGCACCCGGCGGCCGTCGGTCGTGGTCACGGCAGTCATCTTCCTCTCGTTCTTGCATCAGCACGAACGATCGTATTGAATACGAACGATCGTACGCCTAGTTGATCGGAGTCGCCATGACCCTCGCCGCCCGCGCCGTGCGCACCACCCTCGTCGGCCTGAGCGTCGTGGCTCCGCCCGTCGCAGCCGAGATCGGCTTCCGCCTCTGGCGCAGCGTCGGTCGCCCCGAGAGCGTCCACCCCCGCGACGCCGCCGTGCACGCCCGCGCCGAGCGCGGCATCCTCGACCTCGACGGCACGCCCGTCGCCACCTACACCTGGGGTGATGGACCCGAGGTCGTGCTGTTCGTGCACGGCTGGCGCAGCCGCGCCTCCCGGTTCGGCGCGCTCATCGAGGCGCTCGAGAGCCCGGGTCGCACGATCGTCGCGTTCGACGCTCCGGGCCACGGCGACACCCCCGGGAACCGCACGTCGATCCTCGAGTTCGCGCGCATCCTCCGACTGCTCGCGGCCCGGCACGGCGGCGCGACCGCGATCGTCGCCCACTCGTTCGGCGTGCTCTCCTCCTTCCTCGCGGCGCGGGAAGGAGTCGCGGTCGACCGGCTCGTCGGCATCGCGGGCATCCACGACGCCGACGAGATCGTGGAGCAGTTCTGTCGCGAGGCCGGACTCGGCGCTCGGGCAAAACGCGGACTGCGCCGCCGCATCGAGCGTCGCTTCTTCGCCGGCGTCGCCGACGTCTGGCGGCGCTTCACCGCCGAGCTCGACCCGGCCGACACCTCGACCGAGGTGCTGCTCGTGCACGACCTCGGCGACCCGCGCGTCGGCTTCCACCAGTCGGAGCAGATCCGGGATGCCCACACCGGCCCGGTACGGCTCGTCGCGCCCGAGGGGCTCGGGCACAACCGCATCCTCGGTGCAGCTGCCGTCGTCGACGAGGTCGCCGCCTTCCTCGGCGGGTCCACGCATGCACGATCGGCCGTGCCGCATGTCGCGGGTGGGCTCTAGCGTCGGGGAATGCCCTCCGCCCGCTCCGGTCTCGTCTGGGGCTTCGTGGGTGTGCTCGCCTTCTCGTTCACGCTGCCGCTCACGCGCGTCGCGGTGGGCGGGCTGTCGCCGCTCTTCATCGGCTGCGGCCGTGCCGTCATCGCGGCGGTGCTCGCCGCCCTCGTGCTCGCCCTCACCCGGCAGCGGTTCCCGCGTGGGATGCAGTGGCTGCGGCTCGCGGTCGTCGCCGGGGGAGTGGTGGCCGGCTTCCCGCTGCTCACGTCCTATGCGCTCACCGCGGCATCCGCGTCGCACGGCGCCGTCGTGATCGCCCTGCTGCCGGCCGCGACGGCCGTCGTCGCCGTGCTGCGGGCGAAGGAGCGTCCGCCGCTGCCGTTCTGGATCTTCGCGGTGCTCGGCGCCGTCGCCGCGCTCGCCTTCGCCTCGCTGCAGGGCGGAGGTTTCGCCGCACCCGTCTGGACCGACCTGCTGTTCTTCGGCGCGGTCCTCGCGGCCGCGATCGGGTACGCCGAGGGTGCCCTGCTCTCGCGGGAACTCGGCTCCTGGCAGACCATCTCGTGGGCGCTCGTGCTGGCCGCCCCGGTCATGACCGTCGGCACCGCGGTCTCGTGGGTGCAGCAGCCGCCCGCCGCCGACGGGGTCGAGTGGGCATCCTTCGCGTACCTCGCGGCGGTCTCGATGTTCCTCGGCTTCTTCGCCTGGTACCGCGGTCTCGCCATCGGACCGATCGCGCGGGTCTCGCAGGTGCAGCTCGTGCAGCCGGTGCTGTCGCTGCTCTGGGCCGGGCTCTTGCTCCGGGAGGAGCTCACCCTGCCGCTGCTGCTCGGCGGGCTCGTCGTCATCGTGTGCGCGGCGCTCGCGGTGCGGGTGCGGCTCAGCCGTTCCGGAGTCGCTCGATCTCGTCGCGATTGATCTCGGCGGCGCGCGTCAGCAGGTCGGTGGCGAACTCGATCTGATCGGCGGTGAGTGTGTCGAGGTATTCGGTCCAGCGCTCGGCGATGCGGCCGTAGACGGGTCCGACCTTCTCGAACACCTTCTCCGGCACGGCGGTGACGAGCACTCGTCGTCGGTCGGCGGCATCCCGCTCTCGACGCACGTAGCCGGCACGCTCGAGTCGATCGACCAGCGCGGTGATCGAGCCGCCGGCGGTGAGCCCGGTGCGGTCGGCGAGCTCGCCGGGGGTCGCGGGCCCTTCGCTCATCAGGATGCTGACGGCCTGGAGGTCGCTGCCGTTGAGCCCGCCCGACCGCGCGACCGCGTCTTGGAACAGCACGGCACGCGCCATGAACTCGCGCATGGCCGCGGCGTTGCGCTCGGCGGCGTCGGACATGTAATCTCTCTAAAACCGAGAGACTCTACAAACGAGAGTCTCGTTCTTCCAAGGATACTCCGATGCCCCGACTTCCCCTCCTCGCCCCGCTCGGCGCCGCCGTCTTCACGCTCGCCTGGATCGTGCTCGGGGCGATCAGCCCGGGTTACCGACTCTTCGACCTCGTGATCGAGCCGTACTCGCCGGTGAGCCAGCCCGTCAGCGGCCTCGGTCTCGGCGTGACGGGACCCTGGATGAACGCCGCGTTCATCGTCGGCGGTGTCCTGATCCTCGGGGGAGCGGTGGGGGTGCGGCGCCTGCTCCCCCGCACGCGGCTCGCGACGGCCGGCCTCGTCGTCAGCGCCCTCACCGGTGTCGGGATGATCGTCGACGGGGTGTTCACCCTCGAGTCCGTTCTGCTGCACCTCGTCGGGTTCCTGCTCGCGATCCCGGCGGCGGGCATCGGATTCGTGCTGCTCGGCCTCGCACTGCGCCGTGCACGCCCGCGGCTCGGCATCCTGCTGCTCGCCACCGGGCCGCTCGTGATCGCGTTGTTCGCGTGGTTCATGGCGATCTTCGACCCCTACTCGGCCGGCGACAACGTCGGATACGCCGGACTCGTGCAGCGGCTGGTCATCACCGTCGTGCTCGCCGTCTGGACGGTGCTCGGGTTCGCCACCCAGCACGGGAGTGCGACAGAACGCAAGGGGGTGCCCGCTGCCCAGCAGGCTGGATAGTTTCGCGTCAACCCAGGAGGTTCTCGTGTCCGATGTCACCACCGCCCCGAACACCGCTCCGAAGAAGTCCTCGCTGTACGCCGCCGCGATCGTGCTCAGCTCGCTCGTGATCGCCTTGCCGATCTTCGTCGGCCGCGTCGTGGAGGCGATCCTCGACACCGTGAACCCGGCCGACGTCGACACCTCGGCCGACCTCGCCTACCTGCGCGAGATCCTCGTCTCGTCGTTCGTCGTCGTCGGCCTGCTGATCGTCGTCATCATCGTGGTGCTCGCGATCCTCTACCGGCGGGCGAAGACCCTGGATGCCATCAAGCTCCCGCTGCTCATCCTGACGCTGCAGGTCGGGATCGGGGTCGTGACGTTGCTGCTCACGGGGCTGACGAACACCTAGCACCCGGCGGTCACCCGATCACCGTTTATAGGGTGGACGGGTGGCTTCGGGGTGGGGACGTCGACGCAAGGTCACGCCGGGCGACGGTCGGCCGCTGCCGCGCTACCGGTGGTGGCAGCCGTTCTCGCGGTCGCTGTTCCACCTCCGCCTACCCGGTGACGACGGCATCCGCCACACCTGGTCCGTCGACGTGCGCCACGGTGGCGACGCCGACGGCGAGGTGCGAGCTCACCTCTACCTCGACGGTCTGCACCACGCCGCATCCAAGCTCCCGGCGACCTTCGCCGTGCCCGGCGGCGCCATCGAGGTCGCGGCGAGCGGCTACGGCCTCAAACGCTGCCATTTCGTCGGACCCGACGGCGTGCGGCGCCAGCTCTCGCCCGACCCGGCCTCCGCGGAGGGACGCCGCGCGAGCCTCGACCGTGACCACCCGGTGCTCAGCCGGCTGATCGGCGTGTTCTCGGTGCTCGTGCTCATCGTCGGCGTGATCTTCGGAGTGCCGCAGCTGCTCGAGCAGCTCACTCTCATCCCGCCGATCGCCGAGCGGGTCGGCACCTTCGTCTCGCCGATCCGGCTCCCCGTCGAGCTCAACATCGCGCTCGTCGTCGGCACGCTCGTCGCGAGCACCGAGCGCGCGCTTCGGCTGCGGTACAACTGGCTGCTCGACGGCGGCCTGTTCGACGGCGAGGAGTAGCGGTGCCGGGACGTCAGCGCATCTCGGTCACCGGGACGGGGTCCATGTCGCCGAACGCCTGGTTCTCGCCCGCCATCGCCCAGACGAACGAGTAGGACGCGGTTCCCACGCCCGAGTGCAGGGACCACGCGGGTGAGATGACCGCCTGCCGATCGGCGACCACGAGGTGCCGGGTCTCGTGGGGTTGTCCCATCAGGTGGATGACGCGCGCGTCCTCGGGGACGTCGAAGTACAGGTAGCACTCCGTGCGCCGATCGTGAGTGTGCGCCGGCATGGTGTTCCAGGTCGATCCGGCGTGCAGTTCGGTCACCCCCATCACGATCTGGGAGCTGCGCACACCGTCCTCGTGGATGTACTGCCGAAGCGTTCGCCGATTCGACGTGAGGTCGTCGCCGAGTTCGCGTACCGTGCCCTCGCCGGGCGCGACGAGCGCGGTGGGATGCGTACTCGTCGCGACCGCGGAGAAGAGGTAGAACTGCGCGCCCGAGCCGCGTCGAGGATCTGCCGGCCCGCTGGCCCCATCCTCGAAGATCACACGCTCGACCCCGCGTCCGAGATAGAGGCACGCGCCGCGTGAGAGCGAGTGCCGCTCGCCATCGGCGACCACCGAACCGGCGGCACCGACGTTGACGATGCCGAGCTCGCGATGCTCGAGGAATACGGATCCGCCGACCTCCGGGCCGCCGACGAGTTCGAGCGCCGACCCGTTGGGCACCGCACCGCCGAGCACAATGCGGTCGTCATGGGAGTAGACCAGTCTGAGCTCGCCCGGAACGAAGAGCTCTGTCACCAGATAGTGGTCGCGCAGTTCACGGGTCGACATCCCGGGGATCTGGTCGGGGTGGGTCGCACGGCGCTGCGGGATGTGGCTCACGGTACCTCCTCTGGGGTTCGGGTGGTGTCAGCGGACGAGCCAACCGCCGTCGACGGGGAGGGTGACCCCCGTGACGTAGGCGGCGGCATCGGAAGCGAGGAAGACCACGGCGCCCTGCAGGTCGGACGCCTCGCCCCACCTGCCGGAGGGGATGCGCGCGACGATCGTGGCCGCGCGGTCGGCGTCGGCCCTCAGCGGCGCGGTGTTGTCGGTGGACATGTAGCCCGGCGCGATCGCGTTGACAGTCACCCCGCCCGACGCCCACTCGTTGGCCAGAGCCTTCGTCAGCCCGACGACCGCGTGTTTCGAGGCGGCGTAGCCGGGCACGAGGATGCCGCCTTGGAACGACAGCATGGACGCCACGTTGAGGATGCGACCGTGGCCACGTTCGAGCATGTGGCGTCCCGCGGCCTTCGAGAGGTGGAACACGGCATCGAGGTTGATCGTGAGCACCTCGTCCCAGTCCCGTTCGGCGTGCGAGACGGCCGGCGCGCGGCGGATCGTCCCGGCGTTGTTCACGAGGATGTCGAGTCGCCCGAGGCCGTCGATTACGTCGGCGACGGCGCGCGACAGCTCGGCGGGAGTCGCGTCGAGCAGGTCGCGCTGCAACCTGAGCACGCGGCGTCCCGTCCCCTTCACCAGATTGGCGGTCACGGAGGCGTCGCCCCGATCGAGAAGTGCCACGTCGGCACCCGCCTCGGCTAGCGCGACGGCGGCTCCTCGGCCGAGTCCGCGGCTCGAACCGGTGACGAGGGCGACTCTTCCGTCGAGGCGGAACGCGTCGAGGATCACCGCGGCGGGTCCTTCCGGAGAAGTGACGTGAGAGCCTCCGCCCACTCGCGGTAGGCGGCCCCGGTGAAGTGCAGTCCGTCGTAGGTGAAGCTGGGAGCGAGTGCGCCGTCGTCGTCGGCCAGGGCGGGCCAGAGGTCGATCCACTCCGCACCGTTCTCCTCGGCGATGCCGAGGTAGTCGAGGTTGAGCCTCAGGATCCTGTCCCTGTACTCGCGAGTGCGCGGCGGGATCGACGTCACGATCAGCCGGGCGTGCGGCAGCCCGTCGCGCAGAGTCTCGACCAGTCGTCGGAACCCCGAGGCGACGACGGCGGGGTAGGTCCCACGGCCCAGGTCGTTGGTGCCGACGAGCACCGAGACCGCGGCCGCGTCCGGCAACCCGTCGGCGCGTGCGGCCACCCCGGGCACGGTGTCTCCGCCGACGCCGCGATTGACGACCGCGAGTTCGGGCAGCCACTCGCTCCACAGGCCGTGCTCGGTGAGACTGTCTCCGAGCAGCAGGAGGTCGGCGCGGCGCCGAGGCAGCGCGTCGAACTGAGAGAGGCGCCCCTGCTGGGGCGGCGTCCTCAGCGGCGGGACATCCTGATTCATGGCGACTCGGGCTTCCTGCGATCCGACTTGACGTCGGTTCCGCGGCTGGCTAACGTGCAACTACGTATTAGCACTATTACGTAACACCACCCGACCCGCAACACCTTGCTCGATGAGGAGACCGCGATGGCCCCCGCCCCGTCACGCCCTCGGCGTCCCACGCAGATCGACGTGGCACGTGCCGCGGGCGTCTCCCAGGCCACCGTCTCGAGCGTCCTGCGCGATCCCAGCAAACCGGTGAATCGCATCCCAGAGACCACACGCGAGCGGGTCATCGCCGCGGCCAACGACCTCGGGTACTCGCCGAACGCCGCCGCGCAGCGGCTCGTCGGGGGCCGCAGCTTCCTGCTCGGATTCCACACCTTCGAGGACATCTTCCCGGCCGACCGTCAGGACTTCTACTTCGACTTCCTCCTGGGCGTCGAGAGCGAGGCGTCCCGCCAGGGCTACGACCTCATGCTGCTGAGCCCGACCGCCGCGTCGCGAAACGCCCGTGGCGACTACAGCGCCAACGCTGCGGTGCGCCGGCTGCTGGTCGCCGACGGCGGCATCCTCGTCGGACGCCACGTCGACTCGGCGGTGCTCGCCGAGCTCGCCGGCAACGAGTTCCCGTGCGTGCTGATCGGCCGTCGCGAGAGCGCGGAGTTCGAGCTGCCCTATGTCGCCGTCGATTACGCGAGCGCGACTGCCGCGCTCGTGGCCCACATGGCGGAAGCCGGGCACCGCCGCCTCGGCTACATCGGCGAGCCCGGGGGCGGCGAACAGACAGAGGACCGCCTCGAGGGCTACTGGCGAGGTGTGGATTCCGCGGGCCTGCGTGCCGAGTCCGTGAAGCACGGAGCCCCCCTCACGCGCGAAGAGCTCCGGCGCTGGGTCACCGAGCGCGGGATCACCGCGGTCCTGGTCGAACCCGGCGACGACGACTCCAACGTCGCGAGCCTGCTCGACACCGCTGCGGAGCTCGGGCTGAGCATCCCGGGCGATCTCTCGGTGGCCGTGCTCGGCGACCCGCCGTTCACGACGGCGGAGCGCGACTGGACGCGTTTCGCGGTGCCGCGCCACCTCATGGGAGTCACGGCCGTGAGCATGCTCATCGGCCTCCTCGACGGCGTCGACGCACCGACACGTCGGGTGGTCGACGCCGAGACCGTCCCGGGTTCGACCGTCGCCCCGCCCCGCCCCGGAACGGCGGCGCCGTGATCGGGATGATCGGTCGGCGCCTGGCGATCGGCGTCTTCGTCGTCTGGGGTGTCACCACCCTCATGTTCGTGCTCATCCGGGTCGCTCCGGGGGACCCGGCGACGACGCTGCTCGGGCCGGACGCCACCCCCGAGCAGGTCGAGGCGCTGAGCGAGCGCCTCGGGCTCAACGGTGGATTCCTCGAGCAGTACGTCGCCTACTTCCGGCAGCTCGCGGTGCTCGACTTCGGCACGTCGTTCCGCAGTGATCGCCCCGCCATGGAGCTCGTGCTCGGGCGTCTGCCCGAGACCCTGCAGCTCACGCTCGCCGCGACCCTGATCGCGTGCGTCGTCGGGCTGACCCTCAGCTACGTCGCCGCACGCCGACCCGACGGTGTCGTCGACCGGATCGTGTCGGTCATCTCGATCCTGTTCCAGGGCATGCCGACCTTCTGGATCGGCATCATGCTCATCCTGGTCTTCGCGCTCGTGTTGCGGCTCACGCCGAGCGCCGGTGCCGGCAGCTTCGCCCACCTCATCCTGCCCGCGGTCACGCTGTCGATGCCGTTCACCGCGATCATCGCGAGGATCAGTCGCGCGACGCTCACGGAGGCCATGCGGGAGCCCTACGTGCAGACGGCCCTCGCGAAGGGCCTCTCCCGCGGCGAGGCTCTGCGCGGCCACGCCTTCCGCAACGCGATGGGGCCGGTCGTCACGATCGTCGGACTCCAGGTCGGCGCGCTCGTGGGCGGCGCCGTGGTGGTCGAGAACGTCTTCGCCTGGCCCGGTCTCGGCACCCTGATCGTCGACTCGGTCGCCTACCGTGACTACGCGGTCGTGCAGGCGGCGGTGCTCGTGATCGCTCTGTTCGTGCTCGCCCTCAACCTCATCGCCGACGTCGTCAACGCCCTGCTCGACCCGCGCATCCGGATCGGATCACCGGCATGACGGGCGACGTGCTCGCCACGGTCCCCGTCATGGTGCGTCGGCCCCGCTCGGGGCGTCTGCGGATCGTCGCGACGGTGGTGCGAGCGATTCCCGCGGTCGTGGTCGGCCTCTACGCACTCGTCGCGATCCTGGGCCCCCTCGTAGTCGGCTTCGATCCGGTGCGCACGAACATCGTCGACCGTCTGCTTCCTCCCGGTGCAGTCACCTCGTCTGGTCAGGTCGCGCTGCTGGGCACCGACGGTACCGGCCGCGACATGGTCGGACAACTGATCTACGGCGCGCGCACCTCGATGATCATCGGCACGCTGACGGTCGCGGTGTGCGCGGTCGTGGGTGTCACGATCGGTCTCATCGCGGGCTACTTCCGCGGCGTCGCCGACATGGTGCTCAGCCGGATCGTCGACGTGCTGATCGCGTTCCCGAGCATCGTGCTGGCGATCGTCGTCGCCGGGCTGTTCGAGCGCAGCATCACCGTCGTGGTAGTCGCGCTCTCTCTCGCCGGGTGGGTGTCGTTCGCGCGACTCACCCGCGGCTCGACCGTGTCGCTCCGCGAGCGCGAGTGGGTCTCCGCTGCGCGTGTGATGGGCGTCGCGACCCCGAGGGTGCTCGTGCGCCACGTGCTCCCGTTCGTCGTCGGACCGGTCGTCGCCCTCGTCGCCCTCGAGTTCGGACTCATCGTGCTCGGCGAAGCCGGGTTGAGCTTCCTCGGGATCGGGCTTCCGCACGACGTCGTCTCGTGGGGTCAGACGATCGCCGCGGGCAAGTCGTATCTGGCCACCGCCTGGTGGATCTCGGTGCTGCCCGGCATCGCGCTCGCGACGCTGGTCGTCATGGCGGGTCTGCTCGGCGATCAGCTCAACAGCCGTTACCAGAAGGGAGCCGCGCGATGACCGCCGACGCAACGCCCGTGCTCGACGTGCGCGACCTCGTCGTGCAACTCGACGGCGACGAGCCGGTGCACATCATCGACGGCGTCGACCTCCGCGTACTCGCCGCGCGCACGACAGCGCTGATCGGCGAGTCGGGGAGTGGCAAGTCGATCCTCGGCAGCGCCGTCATCGGGCTGCTGCCCGACGCCATGTCGGCGACCGGCTCGATCTCCTTCGAGGAGGTCGAGTTGCTCGCGATTCCCGAGCGCCGACGCCGGGCCCTGCGCGGCCGAGGGATCGCGATGGTCTTCCAGGATCCGCTCGCGGCCCTCAACCCCAGCCAGCGCATCGGGCGCCAGGTCGGTGAGCTCCTGCGACGCGAGGGTCTCCGTGGTCCTCGCCTGCGCGACGCAGTGTTGCAGCTGCTCGAGCGGGTCGGCATCCCTCGGCCCGTCGAGCGCGCCCGCGCGTTTCCTCACGAGCTCTCCGGCGGCCTCCGTCAGCGCGCGGTGATCGCGATGGCGCTCTCGGGCGAACCGCGGCTCATCATCGCCGACGAGCCCACGACCGCCCTCGACGTCACGGTGCAGAAGCGCGTGCTCGACCTGCTCGCCGAGATGCAGCGTCAGTCGGGGGTGGCGATGCTGTTCATCAGCCACGACCTCCGTGTGGTCTCGCACGTCGCCCACGACCTGGTCGTCCTGTACGCCGGGCGCGTCGCGGAAGCCGGGCCGACTCGAGAGGTGCTCGCGCGCCCCCTGCATCCGTACACGCAGGCTCTCGCCCGCAGTGTGCCGAGCGTCGCCTCCGCGTCGGCGATCGCCGAGCCCATCCCCGGAACGGCGGCCAGTCCGGCGTCTCGACCGCCGGGCTGCGCCTTCCACCCACGGTGCCCGATGGCGCGCGAGCTCTGCAGGCGCGAGGTGCCAGAGGTGCGCGAGCTCGTGCCCGGCCGCCGTACCGCGTGTCACTTCGCCGAGGAGCTGCTCGATGCCTGACGTGCTGCTCGAAGCCCGCCACCTCAACATCTCCTACCGTCGTCGGCGCAAGACCGACGACCGCATCGTCCGCGATGCCTCGTTCTCGATCCTCGCGGGCGAGACCCTCGCGCTCGTCGGCGAGTCGGGCTCGGGCAAGACGACCGTGGCGCGTGCCGTCGTGGGACTCGTGCGCGCCGACGGCGAGCTGCTGTTCGGCCCGGAGCGGACCCGGCTCGGAGTGCACCGCCCTCACGACCTCCGGCGGCAGATCCCCATCGTCTTCCAGGACCCGCGCACGTCGCTCAACCCGCGGATGACGGTGGCCGCGATCCTCGACGAGACCTGGCGCACGCACCCCTCCGTCGCGCCCGTCGGGGATCGGCGCGCTGCGGCGGCCGAGCTGCTGGACACGGTCGGCCTGTCGGAGGCCGTGCTCACCCGCCGCGCCGGACAGCTCTCGGGAGGACAGTGTCAGCGTGTCTCGATCGCCCGCGCGATCGCGCAGCGTCCGCGGCTGCTCGTCTGCGACGAGGCGGTCTCGGCTCTCGACGTATCGGTGTAGGCGCAGATCCTCCGACTGCTCGTCGGCCTCAAGCACGACCTCGGCATCTCGATGCTCTTCATCACCCACGACCTGGGGGTCGTGCGCCAGATCGCCGACTCGGTTGCCGTCATGCGCCGGGGCGAGATCGTCGAGCAGGGTGCCACCGAGCAGGTCTTCTCGGCGCCCGCCGACCCCTACACGCGAGAGCTGCTCGATGCCGCGCTCGATCTGGCCCACGACGACTCGACGAGCGGAGACACGACAGTATGACCACACGGGTGACCGACACCCCGCACGGGGCCGCCGCGGATCTCGTCGTCGTCGGCGGGGGTCTGGGCGGGGTCGCCGCGGCGCTCGCGGCGCTCCGGCGCGGCCGATCGGTGCTCCTCACCGAGGAGACGGACTGGCTCGGCGGGCAGCTCACGTCGCAGGGCGTTCCGCCCGACGAGCACCCGTGGATCGAGCGGTTCGGCGCGACCCGGTCGTACCGGGGGCTGCGCGAGAGCATCCGCGAGTACTACCGCGCGCACTACCCCCTCACGGAGGCGGCCCGCGCGGACCCGTACCTCAACCCCGGTCTGGGCAAGGTGAGCAAGTTGTGCCACGAGCCCACGGTCGCGGCCGCCGTCCTCGACGCGCTGGTCGCCCCCTACGTGGAGAGCGGTCAGTTGCGGGTGCTGCGCGAGGTCGTCCCGACGGCCGCGGATGCCGGAGACGGCGTCGTGCGGTCGGTCACGGTGACCGACCGCGAGGGCCGGGCGAGCACCCTCGTGGGCGCGTACGTGCTCGACGCGACCGAGCTCGGAGATCTGCTGCCCCTCGCGGGCATCCCGTACGTCATCGGCACGGAGTCGCGGGCGCAAACCGGGGAGCCGTCGGCGCCCGACCGCGCGCGGCCCCAGAACATGCAGGCGTTCTCGTGGGTCTTCGCCCTCGGCCACGAAGAGGGCGCCGATCACACGATCGAGAAGCCCGCCGACTACGAGTACTGGCGCTCGGTCGAGCCGGAGTTCTGGCACGGGCCGATGCTGGGCTTCGTGGCGCCGGACCCGCGCACACTCGAGCGGCTCGAGCGCACCTTCGTTCCGAATGCGCCCATCGGAGAGCCCGTGCTCGCCGACCAGAGCAAGGACCCGGGTGACCGGGAACTCTGGGCCTTCCGCCGCATCCTGGCGCGGGCCACGTTCGAGCCGGGGTTCATCGACACCGACGTGACCGTCGTCAACTGGCCGATGATCGACTACCTCGACGGCAGCATCATCGACGTGCCCGAGGAGGATCGGGAGCGCCACCTCGCGGGGGCGCGCGCCCTCTCCCTCTCGATGCTCTACTGGCTGCAGACGGAGGCGCCCCGTGCGGACGGCGGACGAGGCTGGCCGGGCCTCCACCTGCGCGGCGACGTGATGGGCACCCACGACGGCTTCGCGAAGGCGCCGTACATCCGGGAGTCGCGCCGCATCCGCGCGCGCTACACGGTCGTGGAGCAGGACATCTCCTACACCGTGCGCGGCGACGCCGGCGCGGTGGAATATGCCGACTCCGTCGGGGTCGGGATGTACCGCATCGACCTGCACCCGTCGACCGAGGGCGACAACTACATCGACGTGCCGTCGACCCCGTTCCAGATCCCGCTCGGTGCGCTCATCCCCGCCGACGGGGGCACGCTTCTCGCCGCCGGCAAGAACATCGGCACGACGCACATCACGAACGGCTGCTATCGGCTGCACCCCGTGGAGTGGAATATCGGCGAGGCCGCGGGTGCCCTCGCGGCCCACTGCCTCGAGCTCGGCATCGATCCGGCGACGCTGCACGGCGACGCGGAACTCATGGCCGCCTTCCAGGCCGAGCTGGTCGCCGACGGCTTCGAGCTCGCCTGGCCGGATCTTCCCGAAGTGAAGGGGTTCTGATGACAGCGCACGTGCTCGACGGCGTCACGGTACCGCTCGTCACGGTGCTGGATGCCGAGGGGCGGCCGGATGCTACGGGCGCCCACCGGTTGCTCTCTCTGCTCGCAGCCGAGGAGGTCGACGGCCTCCTGCTGCTCGGGAGCAACGGCGAAGGGGCTCTGCTCCCGCCGGATGCGACGGCGGGATATCTGAGAGAGGTCAGGGCCGCGTGGCGCGAACTGCGCCCCGGGGGTGCGGTGATCGTCAACGTGTCCGCGCCCGGCACGACCGAGATGCTCCGTCGCGCGGAGGCGGCGTCGGCCGCGGACCCCGACGCTCTGCTCGTCGCTCCGCCGAGCTACTTCTCGCATCGGGCCGACGAGATCGAGCAGCACCTGAGGTCGATCGAGCGACTCGAACGTCCGTGGGCGATCTACAACGTGCCCAAGTACGCGTGCCGTCTCGAGCCGGAGGTTCTCACCCGGCTCCTCGACGCTCCTCGCCTGATCGGGGTGAAGGACAGCTCCGGCGACCCGACGGTCCTCGCCGAGTTGCTGAGTGTGCTCGACGGCGCCGACCACCTCGCGATCTCCCAGGGCGACGAGCGCAACCTCGCCGGCGGGCTCCGCGCCGGCGCTAGGGGAATCGTGCCCGGCCTCGCCAACCTCGTGCCCGCCCTCGTCGTCGCGCTGTATAGGGCGTCGGTCGCGGGCGACTCCGACGCCGCCGATCGCGCCCAGGAGTCGGCGACCGCTCTGACGGGGCTCCACGGCATCCGGCCCGGGGTGCCGTCGGTGAAGGCGGTGCTGCACGACCGCGGCGTCCTCGCGAGCCGGCGGTGCGCGCCGCCGCTCGTCGACGTGACCCCCGACGAGCTCGAGCGGCTGCGCGAGTTCCTCGTCGCCCACGAGCGCTGGCTCATCCCCACGACCTGATCGACCGAGCGAGCGCCCGCCGGGCGTTCGCTCCTCCGTAGAAGCACCACCCGGTTGTACGTAGTAGCACCACTGAAAAGGAGAACCGATGAGAAACGCAAAGTTGACGCTCGCCGCGGCGAGCATCGCACTGACTGCGCTCGCACTCGGCGGTTGCGCGGGGCCAACGGCGGCCCCCGCGAAGGACACCGTCGTCGTGGCAGGGCAGTTCGCCACCGAGGGCCTCGGCCCGGACGGCCCCCAGGGGGGGGGGGGCGGCAGCGCACACGGCCTGGCCTCG
>NZ_JBMRCP010000066.1:0-31408 GCF_057350545.1 Pseudolysinimonas sp.
ACAACGCGGCGAAAGCCGGTGCCCACATGCTCATGGCCGTGCTGCGGCTCGAGCTCGCGGGGGAGCCGATCCGCGTGATCGAGATCGCGCCCGGCATGGTCAAGACCGACGAGTTCTCGCTCGTACGGTTCGGCGGCGACCGGGAGAAGGCGGATGCCGTCTACGCGGGAGTCGGCGATCCGTTGACGGCCGACGACATCGCGGCGTCGATCGTGCACGCGGTCGAGCTGCCGGGACACATCAACCTCGACCTCGTGACGATCAAGCCGGTCGCTCAGGCCGCGCCGCACAAGGTCGTGCGGGGAGACCTCACGCCGAAGGGCTGATCGCCTCCGCGGCGGCCTCCGCCTCCTCGGTGTCGGCGAACGCGAGCTTCGGTACGAAGAACAGCAGCACGGTCGCGACGACCGCCGTGCCGCCGCAGATCGCCCACGCCGTGTAGTAGCCGGAGAGGCTCGCCGCGGTCCCCGCTCCCGCGACGACTCCCGTCGCGAGCACGAGGCCGAAGGTCGCCGACGCGAACGCCCCGCCGATCGTCTTGGTCGTGTTGGTGAGACCCGTCGCGACACCCGTCTGCCCGAGTGGCGCCGCTGCGGCGGCCGCGGCGGGGAGCGCGGCCACGAGGGCACCGGAGCCGAGGCCCGCGACGCAGATGCAGACGAGCACCTCGGCGAGGCTCCCGTGGAACGGGATGAGCGCGAAGTAGCCGACCGCGACGAGCGAGGTGGCGACGATGAGCGCGAGGCGCGGCGCGATCCGGCGCGAGAAGACCGCGAAGAGCACGGCGCCGACGATGAGCGAGACGAGGTAGATGCCGATGACGATCGACCGCATCCCGGAGCTCAGGCCGAGCCCGTAGCCGACGACCTCGGGGTCGGTGCCCGCGAAGGTCGAGAGCGGGATCTGCGCGCCGAGCACGCTGATGCCGAAGAGGCCCGCCGTGATCTGCACGGGCCACATGTTCTTCTGCGCGACCATGCGCAGGTCGATCGCCGGGTCGTCGCGCCCGAGCACCCAGCGCCCGAAGGGGATGAACGACAGCAGACCCGCCGCCATGATGACCCACACCCACCAGGTCCCCGGACCGTTGATCCGCAGGAAGGTGAGCGACGAGGTCGTGAGCAGCAGCGCGAACGACAGCAGCACGAAGCCGACGAAGTCGAGACTGCGGTTCGGGCTCGGCTCCGACTCCGGAACGCCGAACAGGATGGCGAAGAACGCGAGCGTGACGATCGCGGCCGGCACCATGAGGGTGAGGGTGACGTTCCCGACGAAGACGCTCGAGAACAGGAAGCCTCCGCCGAGCGCCCCCATGATGGCGCCGAGCTCGAGGGCGACGACGAGCAGACCGGCGGCACGGCGCGTCTGGGAGACGCCCGTCTTCGAGCGACGGCCCTTGTCGAAGATGAGCGCGACCTCGAGCGGCAGCCACACCGCGTAGAACCCCTGCAGCGCCCACGCGATGAGGAACGTCGTGAAGTCGCCCGAGATCGCGAGCCACCACGAGGCGGCGGCGGTGAGCGCCGTCGAGACGAGCAGCATCTTCTTGTGCCCGAACATGTCGCCGAGCTTCGCGAGGATCGGCACCGCGAGCGCCGAGAGCAGCAGCTGGGCCGCCTCGAACCAGTTGAAGTCGGCGTCGGTGATGCCCAGGTGCACCACGAGATCGCTGATCAGCGGGATGTAGAACCCCTGCAGGATGCCGCTCGTGATCTCGAGCAGGAACAGGAAGCCCACGAGGGCGAAGGTGATCTGCGCAAGGGACCTCGGCGTCCCGGCGACGTTCGTCATGCCGGGAGTCTAGGGGCGGGGGGAGCGCCGTTAGGCTCGACGCGTGGCCGACCAGGTGAGCAGCCCCCGTCCACTCGCCGAGCTCGTCGATCCCGGGTGGGCCGCAGCGCTCGAGCCGGTCGCGCCGCGGGTCGCCGCGATGGGCGAGTTCCTCCGCGCCGAGCTCGCCGCGGGCCGCCGCTACCTCCCCGAGGGGCCGAACGTGCTGCGCGCGTTCACGCAGCCGTTCGAGCAGGTCAGGGTGCTCATCGTGGGTCAGGACCCGTACCCGACCCCCGGGCATCCGATCGGACTGTCGTTCGCGGTGGAGCGGCACGTGCGCCCGATCCCGCGCAGCCTGCAGAACATCTACCGCGAACTGCGCGACGACCTCGGCATCGAGCCGGCCGCGCACGGCGACCTCACCGCGTGGGCCGAGCAGGGCGTGCTGCTGCTCAACCGCGTGCTCACGGTGCAGGCCGGGAACTCCGGATCCCATCGCGGCAAGGGGTGGGAGGACGTCACCGAGACCGCCATCCGCGCCCTCGTCTCCCGCGACGCGCCCCTCGTCGCCATCCTCTGGGGTCGGGATGCCGGAACGCTGCGTCCGATGCTCGGCGACACCGACATCCTCGCGTCGGCCCACCCGAGCCCGCTCTCGGCGTCGAGCGGCTTCTTCGGATCGCGACCGTTCTCCCGCGCCAACGAACTGCTCACCGCCGCCGGGGCTGATCCGGTCGACTGGCGTCTGCCTGCGTAGGCCTGTCTGCTTAGGATCGACGCATGCTGGAGGAGGAGTACAACCCGCGGCGGCAGCTGCCGCGCCACCTCCGCCCCGAGCCCGCGGCCGAACCGCCTTTCGCCTACGAGTTGCGCGACGCGACGGCGCGCGACATCCCGCACATGCTCGAGATCTACAACCACTACGTCGCCAACTCGACCGTGACGTTCGACGAAGACCCGCTCACCCTCAAGGAGATGCGGCACAAGTTCGCCGACGCCGAGCGGCTCGGCTACCCGTGGCTCGTCGCCGTCTCGCCGAACGGGCAGATCCTCGGCTACGCCTACGTGCTGCCCTGGAAGCCGAAGGCCGCCTACCGCTTCACGGTCGAGAACTCGATCTACCTGGGCGCCGCCGCGACCGGCAAGGGCCTCGGCAAGGCGCTCATGAAAGAACTCCTCCCGCGTGCGAAGGCCGCCGGGGTCAAGGAGGTCGTCGCGGTGATCGCCGACCGCGGCGCGGACGCGTCGATCCGGTTGCACGAGCAGTTCGGATTCAAGGAGATCGGGCACATGGGCAAGGTCGGCTTCAAGTTCGGGCGATGGCTCGGCACGTACCTGCTGCAGAAGAGCCTCAAGTGAACGTCCCGGTGCAACTGCGTCTCGTGCTCGAGACGGCCGATCTCGACGCCGCCGTCGCCTTCTACCGCGACGTGCTGGGCCTTCCCGAGCGGGAGTCGTTCGACGGCCCCGACGGAGCCAGGGTCGTGATCCTCGACGTGCCGACGGCGACGCTCGAACTCGCCAACACCGCGCAGGTCGGCTTCATCGACGACGTCGAGGTGGGTCGGGCGGCCGCGCACGAGTTCCCGCTCACCGTGCGGGTCGCGTTCGAAGTGCCCGACGCCGCGGCGGTCAGCGCGCGCCTCGAGGCCGCGGGCACCGAGGTCGTCGCACCGGTGGTCGAGACGCCGTGGCGTTCGCTCAACGCGCGCTTCGAGGGCCCGGACGGGATGCCGCTCACGGTCTTCCAGGAGCTCGACCCGAGTCAGCGCTCGACGTAGACCTGCTCCGTGACCTCGTCGACGAGCTCGGTCGCGTGCTGGAAGCGGTCGGTCCCGCCGACGGCTTCGATCACCGAGATCCACGAGTCGTTGCGGATGACGTGCAGCTCTCCCGGAGCGCTCACCTCGTCGCCGATGCGAGCGTAGGAGATCGCACCTTCGATCTGCGACTCGATGAGCCCGCTCTCGATGAGGGCGCTCACGATGCCGGACCGCGTGGCCGCCGTCACCGGGGCGACCGAGACGATGACGGTCGTCGCCGGCGCATCCTCATCGCCCCACACGCACGTGATGCCGCCCGCGCGCTCCTCGGGGGTGGGGTCGACGAAGTAGTCCTCGCCGTAGATGCCGCCGGGCCCGCCGAGCAGGTCGAGCCCGTCGGACTCGAACTGCTCGGCGGTCTCGTCCGTCACGAGGTCGAGGCAGGCGTCCGGCATCGCGAACTCGCGCACGGGCGACGGCGTCTCGGTACTGATCGCCGTCGGCGTCGGCTCGGCGTCGGGGGCGTCGGTCTCGTCATCGCCCCCGGCGGCTGGGGTGCAGCCCGCGAGCAGCGCGATGACGACGACCGCCGCCCCGGCTGCTGTGAGCTTCCGCATCCCCGACCTCCCTGCGTGGGGCGAATGTATCACCCGCGACCCGTCAGGATCGCGGGGTCGCCTTGCGCAGGATGCCGTAGGCCGCGATGCCGGCGATCGCCGAGATCACGAGGCTCAGCGCGTACGCGCCCGTGAAGCCGACGGTGACGAAGAACTCCCCGACGGCGGGCCACGAACCGGTGAGCGTGATGAGCGCGACGATGCCGAGCAGCACGGCCGTGAGGATCACGAAGAACAGCGACAGTCCGCGGGCCTTCCACCGCACGTACATCGAGCCGAAGGCGCTGCCGATCGCGAAGAAGAACAGGAACAGAGCGAAGACGTGGAACAGCCGCAGCCACCACGGCGAGTCGATCCCGAAGTAGATCGCGTTGAACATCGAGCCGCCGAGACCCCATCCGTTCGTCCAGGCCTCGACCTGGGCGAGCAGGATGTAGATGAGCGAGTAGAGCGCCGAGAGTCCCACGAAGGTCAGACCGGTGCCGAGGATGTAGTCACGCCGGGTCGAGCCGAAGCCGAGCGCCAGCGAGAAGGACGAGTTCATCGCCATGATCGCGATGACCATCATGTAGACGAAGATCCACAGGGTGGCGCCGCTGTACTGGAAGCCGTTGGAGACGCCCTGCACCGTCTCAGGGTCGTTCGGAGCCGCGGTGCGCACGATCCACCAGATGACCCAGTTGGCGGCGAAGATCAGTCCGACGACGTAGAGCGGCGTCCAGAAGATCGTGAACGGGTTCGCGGCGTGCAGGCGCGCGACGTTGGTCAGTCGCGAGCCGAGGGGGCGCGCCGACGGGGCGGCGAGGGTGAGCGGGAGGGCGGTCATGCGCGGGGCTCCTTGTCGGTGTCGAGGGGCTGTTCTTGGAAGTCGACGGCGCGACCGGTCGTCAGGCGCACCACGAGCTGCTGGAGGGAGACGGGGCCGAGCTCGAGTCCGGCGGCGCGAGCCGCCTGCTGCTCGGCGGGGGAGAGGCCGGCGACGGTGAGCGAGACGAGCCCGCCGATCGCGTCGCGGTGGAGCACCTCGCGGGATCCGACGAAGGTCTCGACGGCCTCGCGGCCTCCGACGACGGTCGTGGCGGAGCCGCGCAGCTCGTCGGCGGGGCTGTCGACGAGGATCGCGCCGTCGTCGATCACGATGACGTGTTCGAGCAGGTCGCTCACCTCGTCGATCAGGTGGGTCGAGAGCACGATGGTGCGGGGGTGCTCCGCGTAGTCGGCGAGCAGCCGGTCGTAGAACAGCTGCCGCGCGATGGCATCCAGGCCGAGGTACGGCTCGTCGAAGAAGGTGAGCGGCGCGCGTGACGCGAGCCCGACGATCACCCCGACGGCCGAGAACTGGCCGCGGGAGAGCTTCTTCATCTTGCGGTCGAGGGGCACGCGGAACTCTTCGACGAGGCGGTCGGCGAAGCTCTGATCCCAGTTGGGAAAGAACCGCGGAGCGATCTTCAGAACGTGCTTCGCCTTGAAGTCGTCGGGGTACTTCTGGCTCTCCTTGATGAAGCACACGCGCTCGAGCACTCCCGCGTTCTCGACCGGGGACTCGCCCCAGACCGTGATCGTGCCGCGTGTCGCGAACTCCTGGCCGGTGAGGAGCGACATCAGGGTCGTCTTGCCGGCGCCGTTGCGACCGAGGAGGCCGTAGATGCCGTCCTCCTCGAGTCGGAACGACACGTCGTCCACGGCGGCGAGTGATCCGAAGCGCTTGGTGAGGCCCCGGACCTCCACGATCGTGCTCATGAGTTGTTCTCCTTGTCGGTGTCGCGGATGAGTCCGATGAGCTCACCCGAGTCGATGCCGAGCTTTCGGGCTTCGGCGAGTAGGGGGGCGACGTACTGGTCGCGGAAGGCGTCGCGCCGCTCGGCGACGAGTCGGCTGCGGGCCCCGGTGGCGACGAACATGCCGATGCCTCTCTTCTTGTAGAGGATCCCGGCGTCGACGAGCAGGCCCACGCCCTTCCCGGCGGTGGCCGGGTTGATGCGTAGGAACGCGGCGAACTCGTTGGTCGAGGGCACCTGGGATTCCTCGGGAAGGGCTCCGGAGATGATGTCGCTCGCGATCTGCTCGGCGATCTGCTGGAAGAGCGGGCGGCTGTCGTCCATCGGGTTCCCTCCTCTCGGTCAATGGGTTAGTTACTTGAGTGACTAACCAACCAGGCCGAGCCGCGGATGTCAAGTCGGCATCCGGATGACGTCGCGAAGGGTCGGCGTTGGGGCTGTTGCGCGCCGCGGATCGCCCGAACGGCGACCCCTCGACACCTAGGCTCGAATCGTGTTCGAACTCCATCACCTCACCGCGAACGAGCAGCTCGACTGGCTCCGACGCGGTGAGGTGACGCCCCTCGAACTCGCCGAGCACTACCTCGTGCGCATCGAGAAGCTCGACCCGGGACTCGGCGCCTTCGCCGAGATCACCCCCGACGCCGCGCGAGCCCGCGCGGCCGCGGTGACGGAGCTCTCGCGCGCCCTGCCGCTCTGGGGTCTGCCCTTCGGCGACAAGGATCTCGTCGCCCGCGCCGGTGTGCCGACGCGCTACGGCTCGCGCGCCATGACCCACAACGTGCCCGAGATCTCGGACGAGCTCGCCCTCGTGCTCGACGCCGCCGGGGGAGTGAGCGTCGGCAAGACCGCGGCTCCGGAGTTCGGCTTCCCGAGCTACACCGAGCCGCTCGCCGGGCCGATCGCCCGCAACCCGTACGACGCGTCCCTCGGAGCGGGCGGTTCGAGCGGAGGAGCCGCCGTCGCCGTCGCCGCGGGCCTCCTGCCGTTCGCGCCCGGGTCGGACGGCGGCGGATCGGTGCGCATCCCGGCCGCCGCGACGGGTCTCGTCGGGCTCAAGCCGTCGCGCGGACGCGTACCGGCGCTCTCCGGTTTCGGCGGCCTCGCCGGTCTCGTCACCGCCGGCCCGCTGGCGCGGACCGTAGCGGATGCCGCCCTGCTGCTCGACGCGCTCGCCGCAGACGGGACCGCATCCTGGGCCACCGCACCACCGCGCTGGGACGGGGGTGCCTTCCTCAACGCGGCCGTGCGGGGCGAGGGTCGATTCTCGCTCGGAGTCAGCCGCGACACCCCGTGGTCGGCCGAGTACGACGTCGTCGTCTCGCCGGAGGCCGAGGAGGCGCTCCAGCTCGCGCTGCGGGAGCTCGAAGCGCTCGGGCACGGGATCGAGGAGCTCTCTTTCGACCCGGAGCCCGGATACGGCCCCGCCTTCCGCACCGTCTGGCAGGCCGGAGCCTCGGCGCTGCCGCTCGACGAGGCTCAGCTCGCGCTCGTCGAGCCGCTCACGCGCTGGCTCGTCCAGACGGGCCGCAGGCTCTCCGCCCGAGAGCTCACGGAGGCGCTCGCGTTCCTCGCCGGCTTCGAGCGCCGGTTCCTCGCGCGAGCCGCCCGCGTGGATGTCGTGGTCACCCCCGCGATGGCTCTCACCCCGCGCCCGCTGGGGTGGTACGACGCCGAGAACGGCGCGCGGAACTTCGCACAGCAGGTGCTCTACACGCCGTTCACGAGCATGGTGAACGTGAGCGGCCTCCCGGCCATCTCGCTGCCCGTGCACGTCACGGCGGAGGGGCTGCCGATGGGGGTGCAGCTGATCGGACGACCCGGTCGGGAAGATGTGCTGCTCGCCCTCGGCGCACAGCTCGAGCGGCGCCTGCACTGGCAGCGCCGGTATCCCGCCGTCTGGTGACGAGCGCAGTGGGGAAGGAAGGTTAGGCGACGCTCAGTTAGGCATGCCTATACTGAGTGCGATGTTCCTCTCCGACCTCCTCCCCGCGACGATCTCCTGGCAGCCCGCTGCCGGAGACCTCGTGCTGCTCGGCGCGGTCGAGGCGGATCTCCCGGTCGTCGAGACGGTGCTCGCGACGCTCCCGGCGAAGGCCCGTGGCCAGGTCTTCGTCGAGGTCGACTCCGCCGCCGGCATCCGCGACCTCGCCGCGCCCGGCCGCGTGTGCGTCACGTGGCTGCGCCGCGACCTCGGGCAGTCGCTCCGCGGAGCCGTCGAAGCCTGGCTCGGCGAGATGCTCCCCGTCGACCTCGACCGCGAGCACCGCGTCTACGGCTGGGTCTCCGGCGACCGCGCCGCCCAGCTCCTCACCAACGCCTAGGTGCCGCTCGACGCATCCGACGCGAAGCCGCGTCGACGCGGCCGCACGTACCCGCCCTTCTCGAGGCCCGCCTCGACCTCGAAGCGGTTGGTGAGCGGCGGCGAGCCCGCGGCGACGTAGAGCGGGATGAAGGCGAGCCCGTACCTGCGCCACTGCGCCACATGCACGGCCTCGTGCTCGAGCACCGAGGTGCTCGTATTCGTCGACGTCAGGTAGATCGCGCCGATCGTCGTACCGCCCCGGCCGAAGGCCCACGTCGGCAGCCCCTCGAAGTAGCGGATGCCACCGCCACGCCGGTAGCGGCCGAACAGGAGGCGACCCCACAGCCACGCGCACGCCGTGGCGAACCAGTATCCGGGCCGCGCCACCGCAGGCCAGAGCAGGAGACGTCGGAGCCCCGGGATGCGCGTTCCGCCGCGCACGAACGACCCCATCGCGCGCTCGGCCCGGGACAGCGTCGCGGGGTCGGGGCGCACGGGAAGGCTCATCGCCCCTGGAACCTCGGCTCCGAACGACTGAGGAAGGCCCGCATCCCCTCGGCGGCGTCGTCGCTTGCGGCGAGGCGCACGAGTTCGGGTTGGAGCTGCTGTTCGGCGCGCGGGTCGCCGACACGGATCGCCTCGCGCGCGTTGGCGAGCGTCGCCTGCACGGCGAGCGGTGCCTGCGCGGCGATGCGGTGCGCGAGCTCGTGGGCGCGGGGGAGTTGCTCCCCGTGCGGCACCACCTCCTGCACGAGCCCGATGCGGTGCGCCTCGGCGACGTCGAACGAGTCGCCCGTGAGCATCCACCGCATCGCGTTGCCCCAGCCGACCGCGCGCGGCAGCCGGATCGTGGCTCCGCCGAACGGCAGGATGCCGCGCTGCACCTCGATCTGCCCGAACACCGTCGAGTCGGCGGCGACGACGACGTCGCTCGCGAGCGCGAGCTCGATACCCAGCGTGAGGCACGTGCCCTGCACGGCGATCACGACCGGTTTGCGCACCGCCTCGCCCTCGACCGCCCACGGGTTGAGGCCGCCCTTCGGCACGATGTCGAGGCCGTTCTCGGTGATCCGCGGTCCGACGTCGGCGAGGTCGAGCCCGGCCGTGAAATGGTCGCCGTGCGCGAAGACGACGCCCGCGCGCAGCGAGTCGTCGCGATCGAGCTCGCCGTAGGCGAGGCAGAGTTCCTGCAGCATCGCGAAGTCCGCGGCGTTGCGCTTCTCGGGGCGGTTGAGCCCGATGATCAGGACGTGCCCGTCGCGGTCGACGGTGACTCTCTCACCCACCCGCCCACTGTACGCAACGGTGGGTCGGCATCCGCTAGCGTTTCAGCAGGTTCCCTTCCGAAGGAGTTCGTCCGTGCGTTCGCGTTCCCTCGCCACCCTCCCGGTCGCCGCCGTCGCGCTCGCGTTGCTCGCCGGCTGCACGTGGAGCGTCGGCACGAACACGTCGCCCACCGTGGCGCCCGACGAGCTCGAGACGCTCGCCGCCGACGAGCTCGAGGCGGCCGTCGGCCTGCGTCCGACGATCGACTGCGGCGACGACGACATCCCGGTCAAGTCCGACACCTCGGTGACCTGCCTGCTGGTCGATCCGGTCGCCGGTCTCGAGTTCGACACCGTCATCACCTTCACCGAGGTCGTCAACACGGCCGAAGGGCTCGACTACACGATCGACATCCAGGTGGCGGAGGTGGCGAACAACGCCCCCGAGCCCACCGCCGAGCCCGGGGCGACCGAACCGATCGCGAAGATCGAAGCCCTCGCGATCAGCGCCCTCAGCAACGTGCTCGACTACGTGCCCGAGGTGTCGTGCGAGGGTGACTCGCTCGAGATCGTCGTCGGCAACACGGTCGACTGCAGCTACGAGTCGCCGGACGGCCCCGTCGACGCGGTCGTGACGATCACCGAGTACGACCCGACGACCGGTCGGTACCGCATCAGCGTCACCTGAGCGGACGCGCTCAGCCGAGGGCGGCGATGACGCGCAGGATCGTGGCGGCGTCGTCGGCCGCCTGCTCGGTGTCGGGCGCGCTCGGCGCGTAGGCCGAGAGGGATGCCCCCGCGAGCGGGAACCGCGCGCGCAGCGCCTTGATCGCGGCCACGAGCGTCGCCGGTGCGAGCCCGAACGGCTCGGGGTCGAGCAGCCCGTCGAGGTCGGCGGGGTCGAGCACGTCGAGGTCGATGTGCAGGTAGACGGCGTCGGCGCCGGTCGCGTCGACCGCGTCGACGAGTGCCGCAGCGTCGGCGAGCTCGTCGACGGTGAGGGAGCGCAGCCCGACCTCGTCGGCGAAGGCACGCTCGCCGGCGTCCCACGACCTGGCCCCGGCGAGCACGACCCGCGACGCGGCGATCTCACCCGCGTCGATCGACGCCCGCAACACCATCCCCGAGAGCGCGCCCGAGGGCGACGAATCGGGCGAGTTGAGGTCGGGATGCGCGTCGAACCAGACGACGCAGACCTGCGGATGCCGCTGCACGGCAACCTCGATCCCCGCGGCCGCGACAGCGCAGTCGCCCCCGACGATGACCGCGGGACCCTCGACGTCGGCGAGGGCGGCGGTGAGCCGTTCGCGCACGAGGCGCAGCGAGCTGTACCGGGCGATGCCCGTGCCCTGGTCGTCGCCCGCCTCGAGTGGCACGGCGATCTCGGTGGTCGCCGACGACGGCAAGTCCGTGCGGAGCGCCGCGACGCCCTCCGCGAGACGCATCGCCCGCGGCGACGGGGAGCCCTGCCACTGCGGCACGAGCAGGAACCGGAGGGTCACGCTGCCACTCTAGGACGGAGTCGCACGACGAGGCGGGTGAGCGCGCGGAGGCCCGCCTCGAGCGGGCCGGGTCCGATCAGTCGGCGCCACACGGTCGCGACGACGAGCGACCCGACGACGAGCGCGGGCAGCACCCACCCCGGCATCGTCCAGTGGTCGCCCCGCGACGTCGCCTCGCGCACGGCGACCAGCACGATCGCGTGCGCGACGTAGAGCGTGAGCGCCATCGACCCGGCCGCGGCGACGGGGGAGAGCACGATCCGGATGACCCGGGCGACACGTTCGCCCTCGCCGGTCGCCGAGTCGAGGAGCGACAGCGCGCCGATGATCGCCACCGCGACACCGCCGGAGGCGATGACCTCGAGGCTCGAGTCGGAGTGCGCGGCGGCGGAGAGCCCCGGGACGAGAGCCGCCGCGCCGTAGCCGAGAATCGCGGCGAGTGCGCCGCCGACGAGCGCGAGACCCGCCGTGAACCGATCACGGAGGTCGCTCCGGGCGAGGATGAGACCGAACAGCAGGTAGGCGGTCCAGACGACGATCGGATACTCGCCGTAGACGAGCCACCGGCCGACGAGCTGCAGCGGAGCCGCGAGCTGCTCGAAGGGCACCCCTCCAGTGAGAAGTGCGACGAGTGCGGGGCCCGCGATCGCGACGACGGCGGCCACGACCGCGAGCACGAGCCGGTGCGCGAAGAGCAGTCCGACGAGCACGAGGAACGCGAACCCGTAGTAATCGAGGATGACCGCGATCGGCGGCCTGAGGAACGTCGTCAGCGCGACCCCGAGCAGGACGAGCACCGAGCCGCGGACGAGTACGGAGAGCCGGGACGGGAGGCGCGACCCGGGCTGCGGCGGGGTCGCGCCACCGGTGATGAGGCCGAGAGACGCCCCGGCGACCGTGGCGAAGAGGATGGCGGAGCGTCCGTCGTAGAGCTGCTCACCGCCCAGCACCAGGGTGTGGGCGGCGAACATCCCGAGCAGGGCGACGCCGCGCGCCGCGTCGAGCCCGAACAGCCGGGGAGGGACGACGGTCTCGCGTCGCCCCTCCCCGGTCATCGGTGACGGTTCGGCGTTCAGTTGCCCGAGGTGATGGCGGCGGCGGCACCGCCGGACTTGAGCGCGGCGAGGCGGGCGTCGACCTCGACCTCCTTGCTCAGGTCTTCGAGCGACTCGAACTGCGAGTCGAGCGTCGACGCGGCGATCTCCTGCTGGCCGAGCACCTTGGCCTCCTCGCGACGCACCTTGTCCTCGAAGCGGCCGATCTCGCTCGTCGGGTCGAGCACGTCGATGCTCTGCAGGGCGTCGGCGACCTGCGACTGGGCCTGCGCGGTCTTGGCGCGCGCGACGAGCTCGTCACGCTTGGTCTTGAGCTCGTTGAGCTTCTCGCGCATGACCTCGAGGCCGTCCTTGAGCTTGCTGACGACCTCGTTCTGCGAGGCGATCGTCGGCTCGGCCGTCTTGGCCTCGTTCTCCGCGGAGATCTGCTTGCCGAGGGCGACCTTGGCGAGCTTGTCGAACTTGTCGGCGTCGGCCGCGTTGCCGGCCGAGCGGAGCTCATCCGCCTTCGAGCTCGCCGCGAGTGCCTTGCGGCCCCAGTCGGCGGCGGCCTCGATGTCTTCGGCGTGGTCCTGCTCCATGAGGCGCAGGTTGCCGATCGTCTGGGCGACCGCGCTCTCCGCCTCGGCGATCGAGTTCGTGTAGTCGCGCACGAGCTGGTCGAGCATGAGCTGCGGGTCCTCGGCCTGGTCGAGCAGCGAGTTGATGTTCGCCCGCACGAGCTGGGAGATGCGCCCGAGAATCGATTGCTTTGCCATGGTGTGCCTTTCGTTGTACGGAGTGAGTGGAGTCTAGAAGCGTCCGCCCCGCGAGCGGCGACCGCCGCCCAACGAGGATCTCCGGCTGCTGCCGGAGCTGCGGCGGGATGAGCCGCCGAACCCGCCGAACCCGCCGGAGGATCGACGGCGACTGCTGCTGCCGCCGCTCCAGCCGGACGACGACCCGGAGCCCGAGAACAGCGCCTCGAGGATGCCGCCCAGCACGGCGCCGCCGTCGCCGTCGAAGAAGTCGTCGGGGTCGCGCCCGTACGACCTCGGGTTCTCGAACGCCATCACGTCGGAGCGCGCGAGGGAGAGCGCCGACCCGGCGAGCCGGGCCGACTTCTCCGCCGCGGCGTACGCGGCGAGGGCATCGCTCGCGCCGAGGGCGACGGCCTGGGCGAGCAGCGACTCGGCTTCGGTGAATCGCGTGCGCGCGCTCGCGCCGATCCCGCCGCGGCGGGTCGTGATGTAGTCGCGGGCCGAGTCGACGGCGGTGCGGGCCTCGGCGGTCACCCGGTCGAGCTGGGCGGCCGCGCGTGCGACCTGAGCCTGCCGGTCGCGCACCGCACCGAGTTCGCGGTTGAGGGCGGCGTTGGCCTGCTCGACGGCGGCGAGGGCCGTAGCGGGGTCTTGGCGCTCGGCGGCGGCGAGTACCTGTTCCGCCTCCGTGATCGCCGGCTCGAGGATCGCCGGGTCGGCGGCGCGCGCCTCGGCGACGTCGGCGCGGGTGTCGGCGACTGCGGCATCCAGCCGTGCGTCCAGCTCGGGAAGCTCCACGGCGGCCTTGTCGACGGCGTCGAGCAACTGCCCGACCTGCCCGAGTGCGTGCTGCGCCCCGCGCACCGCCACCGCGGCTCGCCCCGCGTCCCCGCGGTCGACGGCGCCGCGGGCGGCCGTGAGCGACTCCGCCGTGAAGGTCGCGAGCTTGCGGGCCTGGGCGGGGTTCTCATCGATCGCGTCGATCGCGGGGGCGCCGAAGCGGCGGCCGAGCTCGGCGACGGTCGTGTCGGCGGCGAGGATGCGCGCCGCGACGTCGGCGTGCGCGGCCGCGAGCGACTCGACGAGCTGCGGGGCGTTCGCCTCGAGTTGGCGCAGCTCGTCGAAAGCGTCGGCCTGCGCGTCGAGGGTCGCGTCGGCGGCTTCGCACAGCTCGATGATGCGCGTCGTGAGCGTGCGGCGCTCGTCGGGCGACTCGGGCTCGGCATCGTCGAGGCGATGCCGCAGCGCGAACGCCTCCGAGAGCCCGGCCTTGGCCTGCGCGAGGGCGTCCGCGAACGGCGCGGCCGCCTCGTCGCCGAACTGGGCGATCGCGAAGCCGAGTTCCTGCTCGCTCGTCTTGACCGAGTCGTCGAGCTGCACGAGCAGAGACCCGGCGCGGGTGTCGAGTTCTTGGGCCGACTGCTGTGCCGCGGCGTTCGCGCTGCGGCGGCGGGCGAGCGCGACGCCGCCCGCGGTCAGGCCGCCGGCCGCGACCACGCCCCCGCCGATCAGCCAGGGGATCGGGTCGAACGGCGCGTCGAGTTGTGCGGAGATGGTCTCGGCGGCACCCACGACGGCCCCGTCCCAGTCCTCGTCGCGCAGCGAGGCTTCGACGCGGTCGAGCACCGCGTCGAACTGCCCGTCGTCGAGAGCTTCCGCCGTCGCGGAGAGCGAGTAGGTGCGACCCTCCGTCGCGATCGCGAGCAGCACGTCGTCGGAACCCAGGCCGTTGCGGTCGGCTGTGGCATCCGCCCACGCGTCGGCTCCGGCGGGGTTGTCGAACTCGTCGACGAGCACGACGAAGAGCGAGATGCCCGTCCGCTCGAAGGTCTCGTCGATCGCGGCTTCCGCGGCGACGGGGTCGTCGAGCGCCCCGGCGAGGTCGAGGATCGGCGACGATCCCAGGTCGACGGGCTCCTCGGCGAGTGCCGGGCCGACCGCGAGCAGCGCGAGAACGGCACCCCCGAGAAGGGAGCCGGCGACGGCTCGGATGCGCATGGGTCGGTTCCTCCCGGGTTCCGGCTGTCCCCGAAGCCTAGCGAGGTGGGATGGCGCGGAACCTGAGGAATTACCGGATCACGAGCGACTGCACGGGACCGACGATCGCCTCGACCGCTCCGTCGTCGGAGGCGAACTGCACGATCGGCCGCATCTCGTAGTCCCCGGGGGGCAACAGCCCGAGTTCGTCGAGCGACGCCTGAGGGTCGGCCGGATCGCACGCGTACGGTTCGATCACCGCATCGAACGATGCGGTCGCACCGGGGCCCAACTCGACCGGGATGCCGATCAGGTCGGCGGCGGGCGCGAATCCGACGACGATCCCCTCGCGCGTCAAGACGACGCGCGGGGGCGACGCCACGCCGCTCACGGCGCCGGCACCGTCGTTGCGGAGGGTGACCGGCACGGTGAGCCCGGAGAAGCCCTCGTCGGTGGAGAGGGGCTCGATGGCGAGAGTCCACGCCGCGGAGGTCGGGCCGCTCTCGAACACGGCACCGCAGGCCTCCGCGGAGATGCGCAGGGCGGCGTCGTCGGCCGTCGGCTCCGACGCGAACTCCTCGGCGCCGCCGGCGGAGTCCTCGGCGACCATCATCGCGGCCTGCTGGGGCGGGATGACCGCGGAGATCCCGACGAAGAGCGCTCCGACGGCGGCGACCGAGCCGAGAGCCTGCGCGGCGATCACCTTCGGGCGGCGGCGGCGACGCGCACGCGTGACGACGGCATCCAGGTCGATGGTGGGCCGTCCCTCCGGGTCGGGGTCTCGCAGCAGGTCGCGCAGGTCAGATTCGGTGGCCACGGGCGGGCTCCTTCCGCGAGCGCTGGGTCATCGGCTGCGGCGTGAGGCGGTCCTCGACCGTGCCGTCGTCGGCGAGCGAGATCGCCATCTTGGCGAGCCCGTCGCTGAGATAGCGCTTGACCGCGCCCGAGCTGATGCCGAGCACGTCGGCGATGTCGTCGACTTTGAGGTCGTCGTAGTAGCGGAGCACGAGGCACGCGCGCTCCCGCGGTGTGAGCTTGCGCAGCTCATCGTGCAGATCGAGCCGTTCCTCCGAGGCGAGGGCGGGGGAGGGCAGCTCGTCGGGGCGGTACTCGAGCGGAGCGATCCTGCGCCAGCGCGACGTGCGGCGTCCGCCGTCGAGGTGCGCGTTGAGGATCGCCCGCCGCACGTAGGCCTCGGCGCTCTCGATGCCGAACCCGTTGCGCAGCCGACCGAAGGTGCGCACGAGGGCGTCCTGCACGAGGTCGGCGGCGTCGTCGCGGCTGCCGCAGAGCAGCGTCGCATAGCGCAGCAGCGCGTCGCCGCGCTGCGCGACCAACTCGGTCACGACGCCTTCCCAGGCCGGCTTCGCCGTCATCCGCACACCTCCCTCTACCTACTCAGACGACGAGGCTACGGAAAAGGTTGGGGGAACGAGGGAACCGCGTGCCGCCAGCGAGGTCGGCACGCGGTTCGGTCTCGCGTCGAAAGGGGGTGCGGGTCAGGCTCGTGCGGCCTGCATCCGCTCCCGGAGTTGCGCGAGCTGCGCGGTCACGGCCGCGGGGACCCGCCCGTCGAAGCCGTCGAAGAACGCCTGGGCGTCGTCGGCCTCGGCGAGGTGCGCGTCGGGGTCGATCGCGAAGAGCTCCTGCCAGTCGGCGTCGCTCACACCGGCGCCCTCGTAATCGATCGCACCCGGGGCGGGGATCCACCCCACCGGGCTCTCGACCGCCGGGGCGGTGCCTTCGACGCGCTCCAGGATCCAGGCGAGCACACGACCGTTCTCACCGAACCCGGGCCAGAGCCAGCGGCCGTCGTCGCCCTTGCGGAACCAGTTGACCTGGAAGATGCGCGGCACGCCGCCCGTCGCGCGCAACCCGGCGCCCACGTCGAGCCAGTGCTGCCAGTGGTCGGCCATGTTGTAGCCGCAGAACGGGAGCATCGCGAACGGGTCGCGGCGCAGCTCTCCGACAGTGCCCTCGGCGGCCGCCGTGCGCTCGGACGAGATGGTGGCGCCAAGAAAGACGCCGTGTTCCCATCCGCGTGCCTCCGCCACCAGTGGCACGTTGGTGGCACGCCGGCCGCCGAAGATGATCGCGTCGATGACGACGCCCCGCGGGTCCTCCCAGTCATCCGACATCGTCGGACACTGGGCGGCGGCCACGGTGAAGCGGGAGTTCGGGTGCGCCGCAGGACGACCGTCGTGCGGCGTCCAGGGCTGGCCCGTCCAGTCGGTGAGCGAGTCGGGCACCGTGTCGGTGAGACCCTCCCACCACACGTCGCCGTCCTCGCGGAGGGCGACGTTGGTGAAGATCGTGTTGCCCCAGAGCGTCTCGACCGCGGTCGGGTTCGACGAGAGGCCGGTGCCGGGGGCGACCCCGAAGAATCCGGCCTCGGGGTTGATCGCCCGCAGTTTCCCGTCGGGGCCGGGGGCGAGCCAGGCGATGTCGTCGCCGATGGTCTCGACCGTCCAGCCCGGGATGGTGGGCTTGAGCATGGCGAAGTTGGTCTTGCCGCAGGCACTCGGGAAGGCGGCGGCGACGTGGAAGACGCGGCCCTTCGGATTGGTGACCTTGAGCAGCAGCATGTGCTCGGCGAGCCAACCTTCGTCGCGGGCCATCGCGGAGGCGATGCGCAGCGCGAACGCCTTCTTGGCGAGCAGGGCGTTGCCGCCGTACGCGGAACCGAACGACCAGATCTCGCGGCTCTCGGGGAAGTGCGAGATGTACTTCGTCTCGTTGCACGGCCACGACACGTCGATCTGGCCGGGTTCGAGCGGTGCGCCGACGGTGTGCGCGGCCCGCACCCACTCGGTCTCGGGTGTGATCTGCGCGAGAGCGGCGGTGCCCATGCGCGTCATGATGCCCATGCTCACGACGACGTAAGGGGAGTCGGTGACCTGCACGCCGATGCGGGAGAGCGGGCTGCCGAGCGGTCCCATCGAGAACGGGACGACGTACATCGTGCGACCGCGCATCGAGCCGGCGAAGAGTCCGTCGAGCGTGGCGCGCATGTCGGAGGGCTCGTGCCAGTTGTTGGTCGGCCCGGCATCTGCCTCGTCCTGCGAGCAGATGAAGGTGCGTGACTCGACCCGGGCGACGTCGTCGGGGTGGCTGCGCGCGAGGAAGCTGTAGGGGCGGTGGTCGGCGTTCAGTTTGAGCAGCGTGCCCGTCGCCACCATCCCGCGGATGAGTTCGTCGGCTTCGCGGCGCGAACCGTCGCACCAGACGACGGTGTCGGGGGTGGTGAGGTGGGCCATCTGCTCGACCCAGGCGACGACGCGCGGGTCCGTGCCCTCCGGGGGGAGCGCCCAGGTCGCGTCGTGGACGCGCTCCTCGGATTCGGTGCCGTCGACAGCCTCGGGATCGCCGTCGAGGGTTCGTGTGCCGGTGGTGATCGTCACGGTCCTGCTCCCTCGCTGGTCGGGGCGGTTCGGGGAAGAACTGCCTTCTGTAACAAGAATGCGCCAGGAATGCGGTCCGCAGCACGAGAATCGATGGAAAGATCACCCGATCTTTCCGTATGCTGCATTTTGTGAAGGATCTTGCGACCCTGGGCCAGAGGATGCGTCATTTCCGTAGCGAGGCAGGTCTCACGCTCGAGCAACTCGGCGCCGACGTCGGCGTCGCGGGCAGTCAGCTCTCCCTCATGGAGAACGGACGGCGCGAGCCTCGCCTCTCCCTCCTCGCCGCGATCGCGGAGCGGCTCGGCATCCCGCTGACCCAACTCCTCGAGGAGTCCGCGCCGACCGAGCGGGCAGCGCTCGAGATCGAGCTCGAGCGCGCGCAGGCGAATCCCGTGTACGCGCAGCTCGGACTCCCGGCCGTGCGAGCGGGCAAGGGGATGCCGGACGAGACCCTGCGCGCGCTCGTCGGCCTGCATCGCGAACTCGCCCGGCGCTCGAAGGAGGCGATCGCGACGCCCGAGGAGGCCCGCCGCGCCAACACCGAGCTCCGCGCCCGCATGCGGGCGCGCGACAACCACATCCCGGAGATCGAGGACCTCGCCGAGGAGGCCCTCCGCAAGGTGGGCCACGTGAGCGGTGCGCTCACCCACCGCTCCGTCACGCTCATGGCCGAGCAGCTCGGGTTCGAGCTCGTCTACGTGAACGACCTCCCGCACTCGGCGCGCTCGGTCACCGACCTCGAGAACGGTCGCATCTACCTGCCGCCCGCCTCGATCCCGGGCGGCCACGGCCTCCGTTCGATGGCGCTGCAGGCGATCGCGCACCGTCTGCTCGGGCACGAGGCTCCCGTCGACTACGCGGGCTTCCTGCAGCAGCGGGTGGAGATCAACTACTTCGCCGCGGCCGCGCTCATGCCGCGCACCCAGGCGGTGCAGTTCCTCCGTCAGGCGAAGGCCGACCGCGACATCGCCCTCGAGGACTTCCGGGATGCCTTCGGCGTCACCCACGAGAGCGCGGCGCTGCGCTTCACCAACCTCGCGAACGATCTCGACATGCGCGTGCACTTCATCCGCGTCGCGGGCGACGGCGCGATCTCGAAGGCGTACGAGAACGACGGACTGCCGCTGCCGATGGATGTCACGGGCTCGGTCGAGGGAGAGATCGTCTGCCGCCACTGGAGTGCCCGCCGCGCGTTCGTGCGCACCAACCGCACGACGGAGTTCTACCAGTACACCGACACGCCCAAGGGCACGTTCTTCGAGTCGACGCAGATCGGCTCGAGCGCGAGCGAGGAGTTCTCGATCACGATCGGCGTGCCGTTCGACGAGGCGAAGTGGTTCCGCGGGCGCGAGACCCAGCGCCGCGAGCAGTCACGTTGTCCCGACGCGAGCTGCTGTCGCCGCCCGCCCTCCGACCTCGCCGAGCACTGGTCGGGCAAGGCGTGGTCGAGTGCCAAGGTGCACGCGCACATCTTCTCGCCGCTGCCGTCGGGCACCTTCCCCGGCGTGGACGATCGCGAGCTCTACGAATTCCTCGAGAGTCACGCGTCGTCGTAGTCGGCACTCGCCGCCCGTTCCCCGGCGCGCCGAAGCCAGGTCCACGGGTCGGCGAGGGCCGCCCGTGCACCGCCGGCGAGCGTCGAGAGCGAGAGGGATGTCGTCGAGACCCCGGCGGGGGAGGGCGGCTCGAGCGTGACCTCGCCCGCGATCACGACCACCCGGGCCACGGCTGCGGCCTGGGCGGCGTGGAAGGCGTGGCCGACGACCTTCCCGGTGAGTGAGCTGGCGTCGAAGCGACCCTCGCCGGTGATGAGCACGTCGGCGGTGGTCAGGGTGACGGTGAGCCCCGTGAGCTCGGCGATCGCGGGTGCGCCGGGCTCGATGCGGGCACCCCAGGCGGCGACGAAGCCGAACGCGGTGCCGCCGGCGGCGCCGGTCCCGGGCAGGAAGGGATCCGCGTCCGGGAACCGGGCGGCCCACGTGCGCATCCGCTCCTCGAGGAGGTCGACGTCGGCCGAGGTGGCGCCCTTCTGCGGCGCGAAGACCGCGGCCGCACCGCTCGGTCCGAGCAGGGGCGCGGTGACATCGGTGAGGAGCGTCACGCCGCCGGTCGGCGGACGGCGACCGTGGAGCGCGGCGAGCGCACCCGCGCCGCCGTCGGTCGAGGCCGACGACCCGAGCCCGAGCAGTACCGCTCGCGCCCCGGCGTCGAGGGCGGCCGCGATGACCTCGCCGAGCCCGCGAGTGGTCGCGCCGACGGCATCGAGGGACGCCATGAGCGCGATGCCCGACGATTGCGCGAGTTCGACGACCGCGGTGCCGTCGGGCAGTTCGAGCCAGCTGGCGTCGACCGGCCGGCCGTCGGGCCCGGTCGCGCGTCGCACCGTGTGCAGGACGGCATCCGGGACCGCCGCGGCGAACGCGTCGAGCGTGCCCTCGCCCCCGTCGGCCTGCGGGAGCAGCACGAGGTCGTCGCCGGGGCGGACCGAATTCCACCCGTCGGCGATCGCGGCAGCGGCGTCCCGGGCGGAGATGCTGCCTTTGAAGGAGTCTGGAGCGACGACGACTCTCATGGTGCCCTCGACACGATTCGAACGTGCGACCTCTTCCTCCGGAGGGAAGCGCTCTATCCACTGAGCTACGAAGGCGTGTAGCGCATTTAGGTTAGCAGCATGGCCCCCGCCCCCCTTCGCCGCGACGTCGGCTCGAGCCTCGTGCTGCGCGCCGACGGGCCGACGTCGTACGTGCTCGCGGTCGCGGTCGCCGACGGGGTGCCGACGACCGCCGAGAGCCTGCGGGTGCGGCTCGACGACGACGAGGTGACGACGCGCGAACGCGTCGACGCGCACGGCACCCGGCTGCACCTGTTCGAAACCGGACCGGGCATCCTCAGCATCGACTACGCGGCGACCGTCACCGGCCGCGCACAGCCCACGCCGTTCGTCGACCACGATCTCGTCGAGTTCCTGCGGCCGAGCCGCTACGTGCAGTCCGACACCCTCACGCCGTTCGCGCGCGACACGTTCCCCGGCTTCGAAGGACAGCGGCTCGTCGACGCCGTCGAGGAGTGGGTGCACGGGCGCCTGCGCTACGACGGCAGCGCGACGAGCCCGACGGGCGGCGCGGTCGAGACGCTCGCCACGGGGGCGGGCGTCTGCCGGGACTTCGCCAACGTCACGGCGGCCCTGCTGCGCGCGCTCGACGTCCCCGCTCGCCTCGTGTCGGTGTATGCGCCCGAGCTCGAGCCCCGCGACTTCCACGCCGTCGTCGAGGCGTTCGTCGCCGGTCGCTGGATCGTGATCGATGCGACGCGACTCGCCCCACGCGCCGGGCTCGTGCGGATCGCGACCGGTCGCGACGCGGCCGACACGGCCTTTCTCACCAACACCATCACCGACATCGAACTGCTGAGCATCGACGTGCGCGCGACCGCCGTGGGACTCGACCGCGAAGCGGGCCCGAGCGATCCGATCGAACTCGCCTGATCAGGCGGACAGGGCCGCGAGCGCCGCGAGCGCGGAGTCGATGATCGCGGTCGGCTCGCCGGGCTCGGCGAACGCGGGCGACGTGACGACGAGCCAGTACGACCCTTGGAAGACGGTCGCCGTGCCGGTCGACGCATCGAAGTAGGCCTCGTCACCGTAGGTCGGCACCATCTCACTCGACGCGACCGCCTCGTCCTTGAGCGTCGTGAGCTCCGCGTCGGAGAGGCGGGCCGCCGCGAGATCGATCGTGATGTCACCCGACTCGCGCACCCAGCGGCACAGCACTCCGCCGTGGTCGCGGGCATACGCCGCCGCGCTTCCGGCTTCGGCGTCGTAGGTTCCGACGAGACCGAAGTTCGGGTCGAAGGCGTACACGGCATCCGGGTCGACGAGGTCATCGCACGCGATGTCGAGATCGCCCTGGGGTTCCTCGGCCGGGTTCGTCGGCGATGCGCTCACGGTGGTGCCGGGCGTCGGCGCAGCGCCGGTCGGAGTCGGCTCCGGCGCTGCGTCGACGCACCCCGCGAGCCCGAGCACGGCGAGTGCGGCGAGCGCAGACGGGAGAAGGAACCGATGCGGGCTGGATGCGGAGACCATGTCCCCATCATCACCCCGGCTACGATCGACCGTTGTGAACCCCGCCGAACTGACCGCGACCCTGCTCGAGCTCGTCCGCTCGGCGGCGGGGGAGCGAGCGGGCGAGATCTCCGCGGATGACGTCGCGCTCGAGCGCCCGCGCAACCGCGATCACGGCGACTGGGCGTCGAACGTCGCGATGAAGCTCGGCAAGCGCCTGGGTCTTGACCCGCGGGCGCTCGCGACCGAGCTCGCGGCCGCCCTCGCCGAGGTCGAGGGCATCGCGGCGACGGAGGTCGCCGGTCCCGGCTTCCTCAACATCACGCTCGAGGCCGCGGCCGCCGGCGCGCTCGCCCAGGCGATCGTCGAGCAGGGCGAGGCGTACGGCACGAACGACGCCCTCGCCGGCCAGACGATCAATCTCGAGTTCGTGTCGGCCAACCCGACGGGCCCGCTCCATATCGGACACACCCGGTGGGCGGCGCTCGGCGACGCGATCGGGCGCGTGCTCAAGGCGTCCGGGGCGTCGCTCGTGCGCGAGTTCTACATCAACGACGCGGGCACCCAGATGGACAACTTCGGGGCCTCGGTGCTCGCGGCGCTGCACGGCCGGCCGACGCCGGAGAACGGCTACGCGGGCGCCTACATCAGTGACCTCGCGGCACGCGTGCTCGAAGCCGACCCGGGGATCGTCGACGTGCGTCCCGAGGAGGCGCTGCCGCTCGTCCGCGACCGGGCGTACGCCTATCAACTCGCCGACATCCAGGCGTCGCTCGAACGCTTCAACGTGACCTTCGACGTCTGGTTCAGCGAGCGCACGCTGCACGACGTCGACGAGACGACCGGGCGTTCGCTCATCGACGACGCCGTCGACCGCCTGCGCGCCCAGGGCCATGTCTACGACGCCGACGACGCGGTCTGGGTGCGCACGACCGACTTCGGCGACGACAAAGACCGCGTCATCCGCCGCGGGAACGGCATCTACACGTACTTCGCCGCCGACGCCGCGTACTACCTGAGCAAGGGCGACCGCGGCTTCGCGCACAAGATCTACCTGCTCGGTGCCGACCATCACGGCTACGTGCACCGGCTCAAGGCGCTCGCCGGTTCGGCCGGCGACGACCCCGAGAAGGACATCGAGGTGCTCATCGGCCAGCTCGTGAGCATCAACGGCGCACGGCTGTCGAAGCGCGCGGGCAACATCATCGAGCTCGACGACCTCCAGGCGTGGCTCGGCACCGACGCCCTGCGCTACTCGCTCGAGCGGTCTCCCGCCGACTCGCCGCTCACCCTCGACCCCGAGATCCTGCAGAAGCGCACGAACGACAACCCCGTCTTCTACGTGCAGTACGCGCACGCCCGCACGCGGGCCGTCGCTCGCAACGCCGCCGAGGCGGGGGTCGCCCGCGTCGACGGATTCGACGCGGGCCTCCTCGAGCACGAGACCGAGAGCGCGCTGCTCGCCGCCCTCGCCGACTTCCCGCGTGTCGTGCGCCAGGCCGCCGAGCTGCGCGAGCCGCACCGGGTCGCGCGCTACCTCGAGGAGCTCGCCGGCACGTACCACCGGTGGTACGACGCCTGCCGCGTGCTGCCGTTCGGCGAGGAGGAGGTCAGTGACCTGCACCGCACGCGCCTCTGGCTCAACGACGCGACCGGCCAGGTGCTCCGCAACGGTCTCGACCTGCTGGGCGTGAGCGCCCCGGAACGGATGTAGCCATGACCACCGAGATCGTCCCCGTCGTGCCCGAGCCGACCCCTGCCGCCGAGGAGGTGGCGGCGCCCCCGCCGAAGAAGAAGCGCCGCGGGTGGATCATCGCGCTCGTCGTCGTCGGGGTGCTCGTCATCCTCGCCGTCATCGCGGTGATCATCGGCGAGATGGTCGCGAAGGCCTACGCCCGCGACTACGTGCGCGAGCGCATCGTGCAGGTGCTGCAGCTCCCCGAGGACGCCGAGGTCGAGGTCGATCTCGGCGGCGGCTCGATCATCCTCCAGGCGCTCGCCGGTCGGGTCGACACCGTCGACGTGCACGTGCCGCAGGGCACCTTCGGCGAGCTCGAGGGCAGCGTGCGTCTCCACGCGGAAGGTGTCCCCCTCGAGGACACGGCCGCGGTCGAGAAGCTCGCGATCGACTTCGCGATCCAGTCGGACGACCTCGCAGCGCTGACGCAGGGCGACGATCCCGCCACGGCGCCGACCGTGGAACTCGTCGACGGGGAGGTCGCGTTCTCCGCGGAGTTCGAGCTCTTCGGCAGCGCGATCCCGTGGGGTCTCTCGCTGCAGCCGTCGGCCGAGGAGGGCGCGCTCGTCCTGTCGCCGACGACCTTCACGCTCGGTGAGCAGACGTTCGAGGCGGGCGTCGACGACGGTTCGTTCCTCGGCCAGATCGCGGCGGCGTTCCTCCAGCCGCAGACACTGTGCGTCGCCGATCAGATTCCGCAGGCGCTCGTGCTGACCGACGCGGCCGTCGGCGACGCAGAGCTCGTGCTGACCTTCACGGGCGACGGCGCGGCCCTCGGCGGGCCGGAGTTCCAGACGCTCGGGGTGTGTCCCGTCGACGCGGACTGACGCGTCCACGGAGCCCGAGAGGAGCCCGATAGGATGGGGCGGGCTTCAGGGACCAATCCGGGTTCGCTCGCCTCACATCCGATTCCGTCTTCTCATGTGAGCGTCCTGTGACCGCCTCTCCTCTCGCACCCGGCTGGCTGGCCCATCCGGACGACGCGAACGACCTCGCGCCCGCCGTCTGGCCCGCCTCCTCGCGCCGCGACTCCCGCGGTGCGGTGACGATCGGGGGCGCGTCGCTGCCCGACCTCGCCGCCGAGTTCGGCACGCCGCTCTACGTCGTCGACGAGCACGAGTTCCGCACTCGCGCCCGCACGGTGCGCGACGCCTTCCGCTCCGCGTTCGCGTCCGCCGGTGCCGGCGTCGAGGTCTACTACGCCGGCAAGGCCTTCCTCTGCACGACCGTGGCCCGCTGGGTCGTCGAGGAGGGACTGCGCATCGACGTCGCGAGCGGCGGGGAGTTGGCCGTCGCCCTCGCGGCGGGGGTCGACCCCGCGCTGCTCGGGATGCACGGCAACAACAAGAGCCTCGCCGAGATCGACCGCTGCGTCGAAGCCGGCGTGGGCGCGATCGTTCTCGACAGCGTCGTCGAGATCGACCGTGTCGCTCGGGCCGCGGAGGCGCACGGCCGTGTGCAGGCGGTGCGCCTGCGCATCAACAGCGGTGTGCACGCGTCGACGCACGAGTACCTCGCGACCGCGCGGGAGGACCAGAAGTTCGGCATCCCGCTCGCCGACGCCGCCGACGCCGTGGCCGCCATCCGCTCGCACGCGTCGCTGCGGTTCCTCGGGCTGCACTCGCACATCGGTTCGCAGATCTTCGAGTCGGCAGGCTTCGCCGAGGCTGCGCGTCGGCTGCTCGCGCTGCACGCCGAGCTCTCGGCCGAGGGTGAGGTGCCCGAGCTCAACCTCGGCGGCGGCTACGGCATCGCCTACACGACCGCCGACGAGGTCGCCCCGATCGCCGAGATCGCGGCCGACCTCGCGCGGGTCGTGACCGGCGAGTGCGCGCGCCTCGGCATCCCGGTGCCGGCGGTCGCGATCGAGCCGGGCCGCGTCATCGCGGGGCCGTCGACCGTCACGGTCTACGAGGTCGGCACGATCAAGGACGTCGTCGTGGACGGGGAGCACGTGCGCAAGTACGTCAGCGTCGACGGCGGCATGAGCGACAACGTGCGCCCCTCGCTGTACGGCGCCGACTACACGGTGCGGCTCGTCAACCGCGCCTCGGGTGCCGACCCGGCTCTCGTGCGGATCGCCGGCAAGCACTGCGAGTCGGGCGACATCGTCGTGCGCGCGGACTACCTGCCGGGCGACGTGAACCCGGGCGACCTCGTCGCCGTGCCCGCGACCGGCGCCTACTGCTGGACGCTCGCGAGCAACTACAACTACCTGGGCCGCCCTGCCGTCGTGGCGGTCACGGAGGGCGCGGCGCGCGTGATCGTGCGCCGCGAGACGGAAGACGACCTCCTTCGACGGGATGCCGGAGTGACCTCATGATCGAATACCGCAACCTCAGGATCGCGCTGCTCGGCGCCGGCTCGGTGGGCGCCCAGGTGGCGTCGCTCCTGCTCGAGCACGGCGACGAGCTCTCGGAGCGCGTCGGCGCGGGACTCGAGCTCGTCGGGGTCGCGGTGCGCGACCTCGACGCCCCCCGCAGCGCCGACATCCCGGCCGAGCTGCTCACGACGGATGCGCACTCGCTCATCCTCGGCGCCGACATCGTCGTCGAGCTCATCGGCGGGCTCGAGCCGGCCCGCGAGTACCTCGAGCTCGCGCTCACCTCGGGCGCCGACGTCGTCACCGCGAACAAGGCGCTCCTCGCGACCCACGGGCCGGAGTTGTTCGACATCGCGGAGCAGGTCGGCGCGCAGCTCTACTACGAGGCTGCGGTCGGCGGCGCGATCCCGATCATCCGTCCGCTGCGCGACAGCCTCGCGGGCGACCGCGTACGCCGCATCCTCGGCATCGTCAACGGCACGACGAATTACATCCTCGACCGCATGGACCGCGAAGGCGCCGACCTCGCCGAGGTGCTCGCCGATGCTCAGGCGCTCGGCTACGCCGAAGCCGACCCGACGGCCGACGTCGAGGGCTTCGACGCCGCGCAGAAGGCCGCCATCCTCGCGAGCCTCGCCTTCCACACGACCGTGCCGCTCGAGGCCGTGCACCGCGAAGGCATCATGTCGGTCACGGCCACCGACGTCGCCGCCGCGCGCGCGGCGGGGTTCGTCGTCAAGCTCCTCGCGGTGTGCGAGCGCCTCGTCGATCCCGAGACCGGGGCCGAAGGAGTGAGCGCGCGCGTGCACCCCGCGCTCGTGCCGAACGACCACCCGCTCGCCGCCGTGCACGGCGCGAACAACGCCGTCTTCCTCGAGGCGGAGGCGGCGGGCAGCCTCATGTTCTACGGGGCCGGCGCCGGCGGCATCCAGACCGCGTCGGCCGTGCTCGGCGACGTCGTCTCGGCCGCCCGTCGGCACGTCATCGGCGGGCCGGGCGTGGCCGAGTCGACGCAGGCGAACCTCCCGGTGCTGCCCATCTCGAGCGTGCGCACCCGCTACCGCATCACGCTCGAAGTGGCCGACAAGCCGGGCGTCCTCGCCGCCATCGCGACCCTCTTCGCCGAGCACGGCGTCTCGGTCGAGGCCGTGCAGCAGGACGCGCGTCCGGATGCCGCCGCGCCCACCGCTACCCTGGTGATCGGCACCCACGAGGCGACGGAGCAGGCGCTGGCCGCGACCGTCGCCGCCCTCGCCGCGACCGATGTCGTCGCCGCGGTGTCGAGCGTGCTGCGCGTCGAAGGCTTGTAAGAGACACTGCGAAGGATTGTGACGATGGCCCACCTGTGGCGTGGAGTGCTGAACGAGTACCGCGACCGTCTCGACGTGACCGACGCGACCCCGATCGTGACGCTCGGGGAGGGCGGCACGCCGCTCATCCCGGCGCCGGCGCTGTCCGACCGCACGGGAGCCAGGGTCTACGTCAAGTACGAGGGCATGAACCCCACGGGGTCGTTCAAGGACCGCGGCATGACGATGGCCGTGTCGAAGGCGAAGGAGCACGGCGCCAAGGCCGTCATCTGCGCCTCGACAGGCAACACGTCGGCGTCGGCCGCCGCGTACGCGACCTACGCCGGCCTCACCGCTGCCGTGCTCGTCCCGGACGGGAAGATCGCGATGGGGAAGCTCGCCCAGGCGATCGCGCACGGCGCCGAGTTGCTTCAGGTGAACGGCAACTTCGACGACTGCCTCGACATCGCCCGCGACCTCGCGGCGAACTACCCCGTGCACCTGGTCAACTCCGTCAACAACGACCGGATCGAAGGGCAGAAGACCGGCGCCTTCGAGGTCGTGGATGTCCTCGGCGACGCCCCCGACTTCCACTTCATCCCCGTCGGGAACGCGGGCAACTACACCGCGTACACGCGCGGGTACGCCGAGTACCTCGAGTCGGGCCTCTCCACGAAGCTGCCGCGGATGTTCGGTTTCCAGGCTGCGGGCTCGGCTCCGCTCGTGCGTGGCGAGGTCGTCAAGAACCCCGAGACCATCGCGAGCGCGATCCGCATCGGCAACCCCGCGTCGTGGGAGCTCGCGCTCGCCGCGCGAGAGCTCACCGACGGCTACTTCGGCGCGATCGAGGACGACGTGATCCTCGAGGCCCACCGCATCCTGTCGCGCGATGTGGGCGTGTTCGTCGAGCCGGCCTCGGCGATCAGCGTGGCCGGCCTCCTCGAGCAGGCGGAGGCCGGAGTCGTCGGCAAGGGCGCGACCGTCGTGCTCACCGTCACGGGGCACGGTCTGAAAGACCCGCACTGGGCGCTCAAGACGGCAGACGGCGGCGAGGTGCAGCCCACCAAGGTCGCCGTCGACGTCGCCGAGGTGGCCCGCGTGCTCGGGCTCGAAGCGGGCTCGCACGCATGACCTCCGCCGTCCCGCTCGGCCGCACCGTCTCGGTGAAGGTGCCCGCGACGACCGCGAACCTCGGTCCGGGCTTCGACACCCTCGGCCTCGCGCTCTCCGTCTACGACGAACTCGAGTTCACCGCGCGGGCCGAGCCGGGCGCGACGATCCGCGTCGAAGGCGTCGGGGCCGACGGGGGAGTGCCGACCGATGAGTCGAGCCTCGTCATCAAGGCCGTGAAGCACACCTTCGAGAAGTACGGGCAGCAGATGCCCGGTCTCGACGTCGTCGCGCACAACGGCATCCCTCACGGCCGGGGGATGGGCAGTTCGGGTGCCGCGATCGTCGCGGGCGTCATGGCGGCGAAGGGCTTGCTCGAGGGCATCGTCGAGATCGATGCCGACGGCCTCCTCGCGCGCGCGACCGAGCTCGAGGGTCACCCCGACAACGTCGCCCCCGCGCTCTTCGGCGGTCTCACGATCGCCTGGGTGACCCCGGAGGGACCGCGGCACAAGAAGCTCCTCGTGCACCGCGGCGTCTCGCCGTTCGTCGCCGTCCCGCGCGAGTCCGTCATGTCGACGGCGCTCGCCCGGAGCCTCCAGCCCGAGTCGGTACCGCACGAGGACGCGATCTTCAACGTCTCGCGCTCGGCGCTGCTCATCGCGGCGCTCCTGCAGAGCCCGGAACTGCTGCTCGCCGCGACCGAAGACAAGTTGCACCAGAGCTACCGCGCGAGCGCCATGCCCGAGACGGATGCCCTCATCCGGGTCCTGCGCGAGCACGGTCTCGCCGCGGTGGTCTCCGGCGCCGGCCCGTCGATCCTCGTTCTCGGCAGCGACCCCGCCCAGCGCCTCCGCGCTCAGGAGCTCATCGAGCAGCATGCCTCGACGACGTGGGACAGCCTGCTGCTCGCGGTCGATTTCAAGGGTGCTACAGTGGTCTCGCACTCCTCAGAGGCAGCGGCCTAGCCCCCTTCGTCGAGTGATCCCCATCAGGTTCTGACACCCTCCCCTCGCCCTTCCGCATCCGCGGATCGTCGCGGAGAACCCGCAGAGCCCTTCCCCGGGAAGTTCTGTGCCCGGGCCGAAAGGAACCGCCACCGTGACCGACGCCGATACCGCCGCGACTCCCGCGGCCGACCGTGCCGCTCTCAGCCGCCTCAAGCTCTCCGAGCTGCAGGCCCTCGCCGAGCAGCGCGGCATCCCCGGCGCCGGCCGACTTCGAAAAGGAGAACTCGTGGACTCTCTCTCCACGTCCGACGACGCCGCGGTGACCGCCTCGGGCGACGCACCCGCCGAGACCTCGGTCGAGACTTCGGTCGAGACGCCCGTCGACTCGGCTCCGGCCGACGAGGCACCGGACGGGGCCGCGCCCGCTGCCGTCGAGGCGGCCGCCGCCCCGCCCGCCCGCCGTTCGCGCCGCGCCGTCGCGTCGACCGCCGAGGTCGCCGCGCTCGAGTTGCCCGAGGGCTCCGAGGCGCCCGCCGAGGCCCCGGCCGACACCCAGCGCTCGCGCGAGGAGATCGCCGCCGAACTCGACAGCCTGCTTCCCGAGGTCACGTCGGGCTCCGACGGCGAGGGCGACGAGGGCTCATCGCGCGGCCGCGGTCGAAGCCGCAACCGCAACCGCAACGCCGAGGGTCAGGCTCAGGGTGGTCGGCAGAACGCCGGTGGCCAGGGTGGCCAGAACAGCCAGGGCGGCCAGAACGGCCGGAACGGCGGAGGCCAGAACGGTCCCGCCACCGACGGTGACGGTGACGGCGAGGGTCGCGGCCGGGGCCGCTACCGTGACCGCAAGCGCGGCCGCGGACAGGGTCAGAACGACGAGTTCGAGCCGGAGATCAGCGACGACGACGTGCTGATCCCCGTCGCCGGCATCCTGGATGTGCTCGACAACTACGCGTTCGTGCGCACGTCCGGCTACCTGCCCGGCGCGAACGACGTCTACGTCTCGCTCGGCCAGGTCAAGAAGTACAACCTCCGCAAGGGCGACGCCGTGGTCGGTGCCATCCGACAGCCGCGCGAGAACGAGCAGAGCCGCCAGAAGTACAACGCGATCGTCAGGATCGACTCGATCAACGGCCAGACCGTCGACGAGGCGGCCGAGCGTGTCGAGTTCGGCAAGCTCACGCCGATCTACCCGAAGGAGCGCCTGCGGCTCGAGACGACGTCGGAGAAGCTCTCGACGCGCATCATCGACCTCATCGCGCCCATCGGCAAGGGCCAGCGCGGCCTCATCGTCGCGCCGCCCAAGGCGGGCAAGACGATCATCTTGCAGGCCATCGCCAAGGCGATCGCGGTCAACAACCCCGAGGTGCACATCATGGTGGTGCTCGTCGACGAGCGCCCCGAAGAGGTCACCGACATGCAGCGCGCGGTGAAGGGCGAGGTCATCGCGTCGACCTTCGACCGCCCGGCGGAAGACCACACGACGGTCGCCGAGCTCGCGATCGAGCGCGCGAAGCGCCTTGTCGAGCTGGGCAACGACGTCGTCGTGCTGCTCGACTCGATCACCCGCCTGGGTCGCGCCTACAACCTCGCCTCGCCGGCGTCGGGGCGCATCCTCTCGGGTGGCGTCGACGCGTCGGCGCTCTACCCGCCGAAGCGCTTCTTCGGTGCGGCGCGCAACCTCGAGGGCGGCGGCTCGCTGACCATCCTCGCGCCCGCGCTCGTCGAGACCGGCTCGAAGATGGACGAGGGGATCTTCGAG